>JANNGQ010001361.1:0-12743 GCA_031403975.1 Planctomycetota bacterium | reverse complement strand
CTGACAAGAACGGCGACGACGTACCCGACAGCGAACCGGTCGTGATGCTGGACGGATGGAGCAAAGACTGCGGACACAACTTCGTGAGCGGTCTGATCTGGGGTCCGGACGGTTGGCTCTACGGTCGCCACGGAATTGTGGACACCTCGTATCCGGGTGTTCCGGGGACTCCCAAAGAAGAACGCCCTATCATGAACTGCGGCGTTTGGCGATACCACCCAACGAAGCACCTGATCGAAGTCGTCTGCAACGGCACGACGAATCCATGGGGCCTGGATTACAACGAAGACGGCCAGTTCTTCATGACTAACAACGTGCAGGGACACCTCTGGCATGTCATCCCTGGAGCCCGCTATCAGCGGATGTACGGCCAGGACCTTAATCCTCACAGCTATGAGCTGATGGATATGACGGCCGACCATTATCACTGGGACACCAAAACAAAATGGAATGAAAGCCGTGACGGCGTGGCTAACGATCTCGGAGGCGGCCATTCCCACGTCGGTGCGATGATCTACCACGGCGACAATTTTCCGAAGGAGTACCGCGGCAAGATCTTCATGTGCAACACCCACGGTCGCCGCATCAACGTGAATCGGCTCGACCGCGAAGGCAGCGGCTACGTCGGCAGGAGCGAACCCGATTTCATGCTGGTGAAGTCTCCCTGGTTCCGCGGGATTGATATTAAAATGGGACCCGAAGGCGCGATGTATGTTTCGGACTGGTCCGACAACGGTGAATGCCACGACCATGACGGCGTGCATCGGACGAGCGGGCGGATTTATCGCATCGTGTATGGCACGCCAAAGCGACAGGAGTATGACCTCGGATTGGCTCAGTTGATGCAATCAGACTGGCATGGCCGGCATACGAGGCGGCTCTTTCAGGAAATGTTAGCTGCCGGCGCTCCTCAGCATCCGTCAAAACTTCCGGACCCTGCTCCAGATGTCGATATCGGCGTTCTCCTGTTCGAGGAAGCCACCGATTTCAACGACACTGCCCACATTAACGCTGCACTGTCAATGAAGGAACCGATCCTGGCTGCCCAGGCGATTCAGCTTGCTGCATCGTCAAGAACAAGACTCACTGCACATTGGGGCTCGCTGCTCCAACGGGCAGGAGAAGAACAACCGGCAAACGTGCTGCTGTCTTTGGTTTCAGTGCTGCAGAAACTGGAACCACGCGAGCGATGGCAGCTTGCGTCGTCGATTCTGAATTGCCCGGAGAATGCCCGCACCATTGCCCATGAGAACAAGCTGACACTGATGACCTGGTATGGAATCGAACCCGTTGTTTTCAATGAGGGCGCGTTGAGATTGCTGGAGACCAACCCAAAACTGCAACAGTTCGCAGTTCGACGACTGGCTCATGAAATCACGACTAATCCCACTGTGACGGCTGCCGTACTTCGATTCATCGGTGGTAAGGCGGCCAGCGGCAGGGAGGGCGACGAAGCGACGGCGGCAAGGCTGCTCGGGGCCTTCAGGACCGGTCTCGCCGGACGTGCGAAAGTCGATGCTCCGAAGGACTGGGCTGCGATTGAAAAACAACTGCGAGCATCCAAGAACAAGGACCTCATTCTCGCTGTGGATTCTCTGGCTGTCATGTTCGGTGACGGTGCGGCTATTGCCGACCTGAGAGAACTGGCTGGTGACGGAAATATGGATCCAGTCGCTCGAGAACAGGCCATCGCGGCGCTGGCTCAGGCGAATGATGACGAATCTGTTCCGATGCTATTCAACCTGCTCGGTGATCGAGCCGTCGTTGATGCCGCAATCAAGGCGCTCAGGAATTTCGATCATCCCAATACAGCCAACGAACTGCTCAGCCGCATGGGAAGCTTTAAAGATGGCAATCGAAGTCTCGCGATCGACACGATGGCCAGTCGTGAGCCTTATGCCCGGGATTTGATCAAAGCGATCGAGAGTGGCCGATTTGATGCGGCTGAATTGACGGCCAGCCAGGTTCGGCAGCTGCTGGCCCTGGGCAATGAGCACATCAAGACGGTGCTCGAAGCCGAATGGGGCGTGGTTCAGGAAACTCCGGAAGCACGAGTTGCAGCCATTGAGAAATGGAAGAAGTTGCTCACTCCTGAAACGATCGCCAAAGCCGACCTCGAAAGCGGAGCGGCACTCTTCAAGAAATCGTGTGCGACCTGCCATAAGCTCTACGGCGAAGGCAAGACGATCTCCCCGGACCTGACCGGTGCGAACCGCAGCAACCTCGAATACCTGCTGATGAATATCGTCGATCCCAGTTCTGTCGTGCCGAAGCAGTTCACGACGTCCGTGATCGCACTGAAAGACGGTCGAGTCATCACGGGCGTGGTCGTGTCCGAAACCGAACAGACTCTGGTGATCCAGACGGACAAGGAGCAATTGACTGTCGCTCGCGACGATGTCGAAGAAAGCCGCAACTCCGGCAAATCTCTGATGCCTGATGGAATGCTGGACACGCTGACCGAGGAACAGGTGCGAGACCTGTTCGGGTTCATGATGCCGCGGAAGTAACGCTTCTTCGAGCATTAAACTCGGCGGGAGGACTGTCGGATGAATCGTAGGGCTGGCTTCAGCCTGCCTCGTTGATTCCTGTACGCCGGCGTTTTTTTAAATCCAGGCAGGCTGGAAGCCTGCCCCCACAAGGAATCGCAAATCCAGGCAGGCTGGAAGCCTGCCCCACAGAGTCAGTCCCCGGAGGTCTTTACGAACTGCTCGTATGCTCCCGCCACGTTGGCGGATTTTGTGTCGCCGTCGTGGAAAAACATGGCGTACCGAAGACGCAGCGACTCGCCCGTCTTCAAATGGACGGGAGCCGCTTCGTTGGCGCCGTTGGTGTAAGCTTTTTCGCCGAAGGGGCTGATGGAAAACAATCCGTAGTCGCGAACGTGGTAGCGGGACGGACGAAAGTTTTTCGGATGATCCATGATCGCGACTCCGACTGTCTTCCCGTCGACCGTGCCAAAGTAATCAATCCACGGGAACGGCTTGCCCCAGCAGTTGGCGGTCGTTTCAGTCCCGTCGCTGGCAATGACGCTGCCTCCGTTTTTCTCTTTCATCGACGGAGCGACTCGAAAACCGAACAGGCCTTCCTTGGTGTCTTCGATCGACACATCAACGCTGGAGGCCGTAAGCGTCATGTCGTAGACAAGCAACCGGTTGGCGTGGACGGTAATCGTGGCGGCTTCCGTCAGCTGAATGACTCCGCTGTCGGGATGCGTCCACTGGTTGTTGACGGACCATGCCGCCGTGGCATCTCCGGAGCTGAGGATTTTCAAGGATTCGTTCCGGATCGGCCCCTTCTCAGCCCAGAACTGAATGCCATTGACTTCATCCACAGAGTTCCACATGCCTGTATGATGCGGATGATCGCTGTCAGACGCATCACCGAGTTCTCGGTTGATCACAATGCCGGCTGCCGAACGCACGGGCAACAGGAATGGTTTGGGCAGGTCAGCACCATAGTTATAAGTTGCGAACGGCTGATCATTGATGCGCAGATCCAGCTTTCCGGTTTCCAGTTCCTGCAGCACAACCTTGTCGGCCGCCGCGGCGCAGGGGACGAAGGCAGCAATCAGCATCGCAGCAATAAACACGGACGTCAGTTTGCGGGCTCGGCCAGGCATGTGCGGGATTCCCATTCAGGTTTTCACTCTTTGGGACGATTGAGCAGTTCCTGGAACTCCATTGCGAATTCCTCATCCCCGTTCAGGCAGCGGTTATTCATGGCGAGGATCTTGCGGATGCGGCCGACGGTCAGCTTGGCAGGTCCGGTCAGACGCAGAACAAGGTCATCGGGATTGTAATGTTCCAGCTCGCGGATCGAATGTATCCCGAGAAACATGAATGCCTCACGGGCCTGCATGTCATTCTGAAACACCACATCCAGAGGAGCATCGACGGGAATTCTGGAACGCCCGAGTCTTTTCGACTGCAGGTCATCGCGGATTCCTGAAGAAATTGTGGCTTTGCGAACGCCCTTCTTGCGCGCTACCGGCAACGGCTCGACTACGGCGGGCCTGGGCTTTGCTTTTACCGGTTTAAGAACGGCAGGAGTCTTGCGGGCCACCGGCTTTGGAGTGGGCTTTTTCTTGACAACCTTGCGAGCCGCTTTCGTAGCCGTGGAGGTTCGGGACAAGGCCTTTTTCGGACGGGCGGCTTTCTTGACTGCCTTTTTCTTCGCCATCGGACCTGATCTTTCTAAGAGCACTTGCCGGTGACCATTACTGAAAAATATCAGCGGCGGAGGGCGGCACAGTATACTCGCCGCTGCCTCGGACTTACCTGGCCAGCCCCGGATGTTCCTCAAAAAACGTCTGAAGCATCTCCTGTTCGGCCGGTGTCAGCAGTTCCTGCGAACCGAGTACGGCTCCGCGATCCGCCACCCACCGTCCGAGCAGGTTCAACAGTTCTTCCCGGCCCGCGTCGGCTTCCGCGGCAAACTCTGTCCCGG
This sequence comes from Planctomycetota bacterium, assembly GCA_031403975.1. Lineage (GTDB taxonomy): Bacteria > Planctomycetota > Planctomycetia > Planctomycetales > Planctomycetaceae > SXXK01. The sequence continues at coordinate 8,294 of JANNGQ010001361.1, read as the reverse complement.
ACCACGGGCAACGGTCATCAATTGCTGTGAATTCACGCAAAAATGCCGGGCGCAGCGGTGCCTGCCCGGCAACTTGCAGGCATCGGGTTTTCGAACAGAGCCAATGATCGGCCGGCTGGTTGATCCCTCTCGGTCCGTTCAGCACAACACTCAGCGGCTTCGCATCCGGCTCCAGCGAGATCTTCGAAAGGGCTTCGCGAGCCGCATGAAGTACGCAGTCATCGAGTAAATCAAAGTTATCTGCAAGTCCCTGATGCCAGCGGCTCCAGGTCCGCAGCAAGCATTCCAGCTGAATCTGCGGTGCGACGGAATCCAGCATTGGAAAGCAGTCGAAAATACCGGACGGACGTTCATATGCCCAGGAGGGGTCCAGCGAGTATCTCAGCAGACTGTCCAATGTCGTTACAAATGCCGCTCGGAAAGCCGCACAGGTGAACAGACCGGGGTCCGTTGCGGAGTCTTCAGGGTTCGTTGCGGCTGCTGACATTGCTCTAAGACCGTTTCTATCGGAATAGTGCCGGAGGGCAGCTGTTCGGGACGTCGCGAAGCCATTCTGTACGCGGCTTTCTGAACAGGACATGCTGACTGTTTTGCCGATTGACTCAAGAGGTCGCCTCGGATTCTGGGCAAGTCTGTTGTTGCCGATTTGCAACACACCTGAACAGCCAGAGAGTTGCTCAACCCAAGGGGAATCCACTATTCCGTCAAGGGCACCACGAAGACGTCCCAGACGCAATGCCTGCGAATCAATGCCGCCGCTTCGGCCGTATCGGTAAACACACCGACCGACTCGGGCGGCAGGGAACGCAGATTCAGGTCTGAGGCAACTCGCCATTCCTGTTCCGCGAGATTGTCTGTCGAACCGCCGGACGTTGCTTTCTGGAAGAACGGATGTTCCGCAGACGGCAGCTTCGTCCAATCGGCTTCATACCCGTACACGACCGGGCGGCCTCCTGCTGCAACCAGTGCCGAACGGCGAATGGCCAGTCCCCACGGTTCAAAATCAAACCGCTGGCGGTGTTTCCGGAAGACGCGACGAGCGCGGAAACCGTTCAGCGGCACCTGTGTGAATGAAACCACTGCATGACCGCCGCGAATGCCTTCCCGAGACGCGCGCAGAACACCGTCCGAAATGATCTTCAGCAATGCCGCCAGCGCGGATCGGTCCTTTGTTTCACACCCCAGGATCAATGAATCCAGAAACTCTGTCCGTGATTCTCCGGGCCACGGGCCAGGGGACGGTCTGGTCCAGTGCAGCAGCCAATCGGAGGGCTGCGACAAGGGACTCGATGCTCGGTTCGTTGTCTGCTTCAAAAGCGAAGTCGTGCCTCCCGGAGCTGCCGTGTGGACTGCAGGAGAGTCGTCACTCGAGTTTACGATGTCCTTCGAAAACGGCCGCACCAGCCACGGAACCCAGCGATCCGGCAGGCCACGAATGGATTCCGGGATTCGCCCTTGCTCGTCAGATGCAATCAGCACCGGAATGTGATGCCGATCCTGATCCTGACAATGCACTTTCAGCAGCCCCGCGAGGTTGCCACACTTCCGGCATGACAAGACATGGAGTCGGTCAGCCGCAGCGAACATCAGCCGGTCGGCCAGCGGCAACATGTCCCCTGTTTTTTCTTCGACCGGACAGTCCCCGGCGGCGATCAGCTCGGGTGATACAATCGCGCTCCAGACAGGCTGCTGCTCTACGGATTTCTGTCGCGTCGAATCGGCCTTTGACCGCTCGACAACATCGTCCCGCCACGCTTCCATATCGGCCTGTGCCAGAACCGAACTTGCCGACGGTATCTGAAACCGGAGCAGCGGTCGTCCGAACAGTTCACTTGCCCTGACTGTCGCTTCAAATGCGGTCGAATCGTTCACAGCACACAGAATATCCGTTCCGCCATCGCACCGCAGAACGGTCGTCCGCAACAGATCAAACCACCACGACTCCAGGTCCAGCCGTCGCCGAAGCCTCGACGAAACGATACTGATCCTTCGATGCGGCGGGATACCGTCCGGCCAGATGAGAATACGGTTTCCCAGCCACCGCGAGGAACATTCCGGCGTCAGCCACGGCAGTCCGCAGGAGATGACTGCCGGCGATTCCGGATCACCTGCCATGGCCGCACTTTCGTAGGATGAGCCCATTCGGCCCGTCCGGCGTTGTGTTCATTTCCATCTCGTCAGGAACCGGCCATCGCCGGGGACAGATGGTCCCCCGCCGCGGTTTAATTGTGTTCCTTGAACACCGTATCAATCGCGAGTCCGGCCGCCAGCAGAAGGATCGCCAGTCCAGGCGACGGCTGCTCGTTCAGCGTGATCACATACTGATCGGCCGACGTGAACATTTCCTTCGCCAGCCCGGCCCATTGCTGGCTGATCTTGCCGATCTCACGTTCGCTGGTATCCAGAAACCGGAAGTTGCGGCCTTTCCAGTCGCCCTTGACCACGGCCACTTCGTTCCCGGACGCATCAAGAACCTTAAACGCAATTGTCAACGAAAACGACAAGAACTTTCGTTTGAACCAGCCCACAACCTGACCGTTCTCATCCAGGACGCTGACTTTCATGTTGAACAGCATGCCGCTGCGTTTTATGGAAAACAGCAGATTCGCCTCGTTGTTGAAGTCCGCACCCTGATAGACGAAGACTTTTGTCGGCAGCAATTTCTTGTTGACCAGCAGTCGCATCACCTGAATCAATGTGCCGGGTTTTTCTTTCGCGATCCCGAGCTGTTCACGAGTGTCCGGATCAAGAATGTCATAGGTGTCCGACAACTTCAGAAAACCGACGTGCTCTTTAATGTAGTAGGCAGTCCGGTCGAGCATTGATGAACCCTTCGGGAAGTCGTCAGAGGATGTTTGTCGCAACACTGAGCCACAGTGTAGAATCCGGCCTGATGTAAACTCAATCATGCGCCGCCCCCGAACCCCGATCCTGAGCAGTTCACCGGAACAGGTCAAGTTGTGAAGACGTTACTCCTGATGCGTCACGCCAAAGCAGCGAAAGGACTTCCCGGCCAATGCGACTTCGACCGCGCTCTCACTGAAGAAGGCCGACAGGTTGCCAGGCAAACCGGGTGCCTGCTCGGGCAACTGGGAATTCAGCCTGACCGTGTGATCGCGTCGGCGGCCATACGAACGTCTGAAACCGCCAGTCTGGTGGCTTCCGGGTTCATCCGATCGGCCGAAACCGTTCTTCTGCAGGAACTCTACAACGCACCGGCTTACTCCGTGGAAATCACAATCCGAAAGCAAATGTCCGAGGAGGAGACATGTCTGCTGATCGTGGGACACAATCCCGGGATCGCGGGTGTGATGTGCCGCTGGTCCGGTGAGAGCCTTTCGGTTCCGCCGGCCACACTGACGATCTTTCGGACGTCGCGCGAAAGCTGGCAAAACGCCGGGCTTGAACCACAATCGGGGATGACGCTGGCCGGTATCGTTCAGGCCGGTGAACTTGTCTGGAAGGAGCCATGACTGATTCGGGAACGCCGGATTCGGATGAGGAATTACTCGCCGCTTTGACGCTCTCATTGGCCGCGGGTGTGGGTCCGAAGCTGCAGGCTCAGTTGCTGTCAGAGTTCGGCTCACCGCAGGCCGTGCTGGCCCAATCGTATGCCGCATTACTGAACGTTGATGGAATCGGCCCGAAAATCGCCGCCGCACTGACCGCTGCGACATTGACAGACGAAGCCCTCGCGGTCCTGGCGGAATGCAGACAGTCGGGAGTTGAACTTCTGCCGCTGATTCATCCGGAATACCCTCAGAGACTTAAAGAGATCTGTGATCCGCCCGCCATTCTGTATCGACGAGGTGTGTTGCTGCCTCAGGATGACCTGTCGATCGCCATCGTCGGTTCACGCCGCTGCACGACCTATGGACGCCGCCATGCCGAACGCCTTTCCGGCGCTCTGTCGCGTGCCGGATTTACGATCGTCAGCGGACTGGCACGAGGCATCGACGCCGCCGCTCATCATGGAGCTCTGCAGGCCGGAGGCAGGACGTTGGCAGTCCTCGCCAGCGGAGTGCGTGACATCTATCCGCCGGAACATACAGCGGTCGCCGAAGAGATTTCGCAGCAGGGTGCTCTTCTCAGCGAAATGCCGCTCGATCAGCGCCCGCTTCCCGGACTGTTTCCGCAGCGCAACCGGATCATCAGCGGCATGTGTCTTGGCGTGATCGTGATCGAGGCCACTCGGAATTCCGGCGCGCTGTACACGGCTCGTCACGCGCTGGAACAGGGTCGCGAGGTGTTTGCATTGCCGGGGCCGGTCGACAGCCTCGCCAGTGAAGGATGTCATGATCTGATCCGCGACGGCGTAACACTTGTGCGTCATGTCGACGATGTGCTCGCGTCCCTCGGTCCGCTGCCGGTACCCGCGGCAACAAGCAGCACCGTTACGATTCATGCACCGCGCGAACTGGCACTCAACTCACTGGAATCGGCCGTGCTGAATCACCTCAGTTCGACACCCGTCAGCATCGATGAAATTCTGCAGCTTTCCGCGATGGAAACGTCCAGGGTTCTCGCGACTCTGACTGTTCTGGAGATGCGGCGGCTGGTGCGGCGACTACCAGGGAATCTGTATGTGCGGCATGATTAAGCCGGTCCCTTCTCCCCCGAGATCGGGGGAGAAGGTGGCCGGAGGCCGGATGAAGGGGCGTGACGCGCGCAGATGTTCATTCTCCAAAGTGGCTGATCGGCTGGAATTCCCCCTCACCCTGGCCCTCTCCCCCGTTGGTGAGTGTGTTGACATGGTGAGTCGTTCGACGGGGGGTGAAGGGACTGAATAAGGACGACATCCTCCTGGAAATATCGCATTTCTATTCCGGTCGTGTAAGAAAACCTGACGTGCCCGACTTGGCGATTCAAAGGCCCCACTGAGTGCAAACCATTCGTGTCATCGATTCTCATACCGGCGGCGAACCGACGCGCATCATCGTTGACGGCGGACCAGACCTTGGCAACGGCCCGATGGCCGAACGATTGGCCGTCTTTCGAGACCGTTTCGATGATATCCGCTCAGCCGTCATCAATGAGCCGCGCGGGTCAGATGTGCTGGTGGGAGGTCTGCTGTGTCAGGCCAGCGATACGACTTGCGCCGCTGGAATCATCTTCTTTAACAACACCGGTTTTCTGCACATGTGCGGACACGGCACGATCGGGCTGATGGTGACACTGGCGTGGATCAGGCGACTTGGACCGGGAACGCATCGGATTGAAACATCCGTCGGAGTCGTTTCGGCCACGCTGCTGGATGATCATCGCGTTGCGCTTCGTAACGTACCTTCCTGGCGGTATCGAAAATCCGTCTGCGTGGAAGTTCCGGATCACGGTCTGGTGAGGGGTGACATCGCGTGGGGTGGCAACTGGTTCTTTCTGGTCAGTGATCATGGCCAGGAACTGCGGGTCGACCGATCAAGGGAATTGACAGAATTCACTCTGCGGATCCGCGCGGCGCTTGAGAGGAACGGTATCACGGGAGCGAGCGGCAGTGTGATCGATCACATTGAACTGTTCGCACGGGCGAAAACTCCGGATGCGGACAGTCAGAACTTCGTGTTGTGCCCCGGCGGTGCATATGATCGGTCGCCGTGCGGGACTGGTACGAGTGCCAAGCTGGCCTGCCTGGCGGCGGACGGGACGCTGACGGCAGGTGATGTCTGGCGGCAGGCGAGCATCGTCGGCAGTGTCTTCGAAGGCCGCTGGGAACCCGCTGAACCAACAGCGGACCTGCCAGCCGATGCCGGACCGTGCATTATTCCGACGATCACCGGCACCGCGTGGGTGACCGGCGAATCGACATTGTTCCTTGACCCTTCAGACCCGTTCCGGACGGGAATTCGTATATGACATCCCATCAGAAACACACGGTCATCATCGGCGGCGGAGTGATCGGCGGATTTGCAGCGTGGTATCTGGCTCAGACCGGCCGCAAAGTGACGCTCATCGACAGGAACCGCTTCGGAGCAGCGTGCTCGCACGGCAACTGCGGCTATGTCAGCCCAAGTCATGTGATTCCGCTGGCGCGACCGGGACAGCTGTCGAAGGCCATTAAGGGGATCCTCAGCCGTCAGACAGCTCTGCGTATCGAGCCCCGGCGACTGCTGTCGCTGGCTCCATGGCTGTTCAAGTTCGCGCTGCGCTGCAACTCGAAAAACATGATGCAGGCCGGCAAGGCGTGTCATCCTCTGCTGCAGTCGTCCGCCACCTTGTATCGGGAGGTTTTCGAACAGCAGAAGATGCAGGTCGAGTGGAAGACGGACGGCTTACTGTTCGTCTTCCGCGATCAGCATGAGTTCGACGGGTATGCGGCAACTGACGCATGGCTGAAACAGCATTTCAGCATGTCCGCCGAGCCGATCGCCGGCGCAGCGCTGACCGACTTTGAACCCGCGCTGAAACCGGGCCTGGCCGGAGCGTGGTTGTATCGCTGTGATGCTCATCTCAGACCAGGCAGGCTGATGAGCGAGCTCCGGCGGATCAACATACAGCAGGGCGTGACGATTCTGGAACAGACAGAGATGAAGAGTCTCGTCGCGGCATCCGACGGCAAAGCATCCGCTGTGGTCACGAACAACGACACAATCGCTGCCGATGAATTCCTGGTCGCCGCGGGAGCGTGGACTCCGCTGCTGAACGACTCGCTCGGATGCAGACTGCCGATTCAGCCCGGCAAGGGATACTCGATCACAATGGCCCGGCCGAAGATCTGTCCGAAGTATCCCATGATTCTGGAAGAGTGCCACGTCGCGATCACGCCTTTTGACACGGGCTATCGGGTCGGCAGCACGATGGAATTCGCCGGATATGATTCGACACTCAGCCAGCACCGGCTCAACTACCTGCGATCGGGGGCCGCTCAATACCTGCACGAACCGACTGCCGAGCCTGTCGAAGAAGAATGGTGCGGATGGCGACCGATGACACCCGACGGAATCCCGTTTATTGACCGTTCACCGCGTTTCAGCAATGTCTGGATTGCCGCTGGCCACAGCATGCTGGGAATCTCGATGGGCACCGGCACTGGAAAACTCATCGCTGAAATGATCAGCGGCCGCAAGCCGCATCTCGACATCGCGCCCTACCGAGTGGCGCGCTGAACTTGGCGCGGGCTTCTCCCGCAACCATGTCCAGAACAGAAAGGATTGTGTTGACCACGGATTTCACGGAGACCACAGATAAAGACAATGCGACTTATCCATGCGATCCGTACTACGATCATTGCAGATTTTCCCAGGACGCCAGAATCAGGCACACCGACTCCCGCACGCACTTTGGGAATTGCCGAGAATTCAAAGTCATTTCTGGCCACAAAGAACTCAAAGATCACATAGAGGGTCACACACAGCCCAGCTTTCGGAGACTCCGTGATTGTTCTGTGGTCTTTGCGCTCTTTGTGGCAAATGAGTGATTCAATCGCCACCATCGATCCGTCCTGCGACTGGCGATCGCATTTGTTCGTGTGTGACTCGAAGCCCTGCTGGGTTGCGGGCGGAGCCCGCGCTGGGAAATCCGTGGTCCAGAAATGCGATTGAGATTGCGTCGACGTTTCCCGTGTTGGAGCTGTAGCCGAAGTTGTCAGACTTCGGGCCAACCCATATCCATCCGAATTCTCACGAATCCGGCTACAAACATTCCTTCACGACGTTGAAAACCGGCTGACCGGCGTCATTTCACAAGATCGCGATAGCTGATGAGTTGGATGCCCGTGGAGGCAATGGCTTCGCGGACTCGGGGACTGGTCCATGCGTCGGTCACACCCTGACGGTCAATGGCCACATCTTCATAACCGATGTGATGGATCGCCCGCATCTCAGAAGTGTCGAGTCCCGGATGGTCGACAAACAAATACGTTTTGCCGGATTCAAGGCTTTCGAGTGTCCGGATAAAACTGCTGATCTTTTCTTCAGACGTTGCGTGAGCACCTGTGTAGCCAACGCCCTTCAAAGTTTGATCCTCCGGAATGTCCAGCCGATATTCAATGGCCAGTTTTCTGACGAGCATTTTGACCTCGTCGCTGATGGCGGAACACCCCATGTGTCCCGAAAGATGACTGAGCTGCGGAATGTGCGACTTCGCCAGTTCGATCTGGGCTCGGAATTCCTGTTCCACTTCGATCAGCTGCCAGTGGTTTTCAGTGAGTGCCCGGGCCGGATAGTTTTTGTTCGGGTAGATCATCGGGAAGAAGTAACCGTCAGCATCACGCAGGCCCGGACAATCGGTCAACGGTCGCCATTTGACGTTGTCCCATTCGCTGCTGAGCGCCAGATGAACGCCGACATCCGCAGCAGGAA
>JANNGQ010001360.1:0-14503 GCA_031403975.1 Planctomycetota bacterium | reverse complement strand
AAATGGCAACTCAGAGCTTCACGCGGATGGAACACTGTGCCGACAATAGGAGGCTTGACGATAACGCAGATGAGGGGAAAAGGATTTCCGGATGGCCGGGTATCGCGAACATATCACCGTAAGCGGGTTGTTGGGTGCCGCGTACGGCTGCGCTTCGGTGTTTCTGTTCAGCTACAGTCTGGTGCAGGCGGCGATTGCGGCTGTGCTGACCTGGATCGCGGGAATGCTGCCGGACCTGGATTCCGAGAGCGGCAAGCCGATGAAAGAACTCTTCGGCGTGACGGCAGCGCTGGCCCCCGTCATGTTGCAGCAGAACGCACATGCGATGGGCGTTCAAGGTGACCGTGCCATGCTGTTTTCGCTGCTGGCCTACGGTCTGGTCCGTTATGGCGGATCGTTCGTATTGGGCAAACTCACCGTCCATCGGGGCATGTTTCACAGCATCCCTGCGCTGGTCATTGCGGCAGAACTCACGTTTCTGGCGTATCACAGCTCTGAGCTTCGCGTCCGTGTGCTGATGGCCGTCGGAGTCGGCCTTGGTTTTCTGTCTCATCTGGTGCTGGACGAGATGTACAGCGTGCAATGGGACGGCGGAAAAGTGCGGCTCGCAAAATCCTCCGGCAGTGCGATGAAGTTCTTTGGCGCTTCTGCGCTTCCCAATGCCGTTGCGATGGGACTGCTGCTGTGCCTGACTTATGCAACGCTGGTGGAAACCGAAGTCGTCCGTGATCCTGGAAGAGTGCCGGCTCCCGAGACGGTTCAGATTACGTCAGAGCTGGATGACGCTCCGCTGTTCCGTATTGCGGAAGAATCAAAACCGTCGCAGATCCGATAGGCGTCGCAGCAAGGGGACTGTCGGATTAGTCGCGATTCCTTGTGGGGCAGGCTTTCAGCCTGCCGTGCATTGAGGAATTACTTGTGTTTTTGGATTGACGAGGCAGGCTAAAAAGCCTGCCCCACGATTAAAGCGACCGTCCCCAAGACCCGGGGTCTGGCGGCAATGGAGAGACTTGAGTCGCGAAGGTGCAGCTGAATTCTTGAGGTTTCAGGTCGGAACTCTCACGAGTTCCGCTACAACGATTCTGGAACCGCTCTGGATCCGAGTCGTGAATTCCTGCAGCTTTCTTCTTCAGCCCGAATAGCGGGCCTGCTCAGCCGCCGCAACAGCAAGGACATCGCAGCGTTCGTTTTCGGCGTGACCAGCGTGGCCGGCGACGAGTTTGAATTTTACCTGATGTCTGCTGAGCAGCGCATCGAGCTGTTGCCAGTGGTCGATATTCTTGATCGGAACCAGTTGCCGACCATCTTTACGTTTCCAGCCGTTGCGTTTCCAGCCCGGGAGCCATTCATTCGAGCCTTTGGCGACGTACGAACTGTCCGTGACGACTTCGACCCGTGAGGTTCTGGTGAGTCGTCTCAGGCCTTCGATGACAGCCTGAAGTTCCATCTGATTATTGGTGGTCTGAGGATGCCCGCCACTGTATTCCTTTTCTGCGCCCGAGGTTGGATGCCGGAGAATGCATCCCCAGCCGCCGGGACCGGGATTACCTTTGCATGCGCCGTCAGTGAAGAGCTGAACGAATGGAAGAGGCGTGTCCGTGTCGGTCATGGGACGTTACTTCGTGGAGCCGGCTTAAGACGAATGGCGTGGACTTTGCGCATTAATAGTCAGCGGCACGGCGCTAGCCGCCGGTTTTTCGCGGCTTTGTCACAAACAGAAACCGGTGGCTAGCGCCATTCCGCTGAGTAAGTCCACGCCATTCTGGCTTAAGACACCGGAAGTACACGGCAGGCCCGGACGGCAAGCTGCGACTTAGCGCTCCCGATACACAATGCGCCCGCGCTTAAGGTCATACGGAGAGACTTCCACGACGACGCGGTCACCGGGCACGATTCTGATGAAGTGCTTTCGCATCTTACCGGCCACATGTGCCATCACCTGATGACCGTTTTCAAGCTCGACCCGAAACTGAGTATTCGCGAGTGCTTCGACCACGTTGCCTTCGACCTGAATTGCTTCTTCCTTTGCCATTCCGAATTCTTCTTTCGCCCTTTTTCTGTGGTCACTCGCAGCCCGCACATAGGAGCCTGAAATCGCATTCCGTCGGGGATTGTAACCGATTGCGGCCGATTGGAAGATCAGTCAGATCAGTTGAACGCAGAAGCGAGCACTCCATACTGACAGGCTCATGCCGGAAACTCAAGCCTCAAATGGATTTGCGACGGGAAGAATCTTCGAGGGGATCAGGCTGTCCGCCTATTTTTCCCTGACGGCGGAAACCGGAGAATAGTCCAACGTCACAACTCGGCTTTCGAAGCTGAGTTCCAGTTTTTGAGCCCCGGCGTCCATCCGCAACCAGTGATGATTGAGCGCTATTCCGACATCCTTGTCGTGATGCAGTTCGGTTCCGGTCCGGACGTCCAGAACACGGGTGCCGTAGCGCGTGCTTCGAACGACTGAATCGGGCTTTTGAATCCCTCCGCGTGAGATCAGGACCAGAATCGGAGCGTTCGGCAGGATCGTCGCCCGCTCGGGACTCATCTGGCGAATCCATTGATGCTCAACAGGCTGTTCCCACGCCAACTGCATGTTTTCGTGATTGATCGCCCAGATCCGGCCATGCACATGCATCGAGTTCAGCACTGGATCGAGTTCGATGGACGGATCCTCCACGGCTTCCGGCAGCACGATGTAGTGACCGTGAGTCGATCGCAGAAACAGCTCACGCGGTTCGGCGATCTGAGTCACCTGCAGATCCGTCAAGACCTTGCCGGTATCGACGTGAAGCAGTTTCAGCTGCCGGCCTTCGCTGATGACTGCAACGACGTCCTCGGCAACGTTGGAGAACACGGAATCCTGCGGCAATTCGATCGACCAGCTAATCGTGTCGGTCAGGAGGTCACGGCATTCAAACTTGGATTTTCCACTGGACAGCCGGAACAGCAGGCACGACTGATCATGCAGCATGATCCGCCACAGCAGATCAACGCCTTCCTCCACATCGATATCACGCACGGACGAACCAACGTTGGCGTTGGCGTCTCCCCACCAATCCGGCAGTCGTGCAGTCGAACGCACGGTGCCGTCGATCAGGCTGCGGACTTCTGTCTGCCGGGACACTTCGGAGATCACCAGCACACTGTCTCCGCTGCACATCAGCACCGCATCTCGGGCGATGCCATCCACCTGCCATTTCCGATCGCCGGTCAGCGGATCCAGCACGGTGAGACGACGACCGGAGATCACCGCAACTCCCAGCGGCGAGGCCGGCGCGACAGGATAGAATCCCGACGGCTGTGCAGAGTACTGAGGCACTCGATCGGCGGACGGAGTGTAGTCACGATAAATGTCAGATTCCGAGTCTTTTGCCATTCGCTCGATATTTTTCTGCCAGAGCAGGTTCGGTTTTTTGTCCTCAGTGACGGCAAACGTATCCAGCGCAAACAGAGTCCCGCTCAGGTTCAGCAGCACGAGATGCCCGGTCGCTGTCAGATAGGAGTCACGGTCGAATCCGAAACCTGAGTCATCGACCGCGCCCAGCGGTCTGAACGTCCAGCGGAGCACACCGTCCGCATCGAACGCGGCGACGTCGCCTTGACCTCGAACGTCCATCAGTCGCACAAACGACCAGCCACGAAAAACCCCGGGAGCGCCGAACAGCGGAAGCAATGTGTTGGGTATGTCACGCGGCAGCCGAGTCGACGGCTCGATCGTTCGGTCCGGTGATACCGTCACGACCGGCGCGTCAATGCCCCACACGGACACAGCGGGCTTCGCGAATTCGGGATGCTTTTCGCTCCACTGTGAGAGTATCTCCTTTTTCGCCCCTTCGTCCGGGATCTGAAACCGCAGCTGCGTGTTTGCATCAGAGATGCCGGACACATCGGCAGACCACGCATTGACCGAGGTGAAATCTTCTGTCGCCGTCCATGACTCCAGCAGTGCAATTGCCGCGGCGGTGCTGGCCGCCGATGCCGATTGGGCAATCTCAATACGCAAAAGTTCGGCCACAAGTTCCGTCGTCTCCGGCGATGAAGATACCCCGGATTGCAGATGCACCAGCAGAGCTAATTCCGGCATCGCACACGCCGCAAGATCACGCACAAACTGTGAACCAGCAGTGCCGGGTGGTAATGATCGAGCAATCTGCAATGCGGAATCCTGCAACTGCCGCTGCAGGTCCGCCTGTTCGGCAGCGGGTCTGATTCGTACGGCTTCACGGATTCCGGCGATCAGCAGGACAGCTTTGCTGCGAGCAAGAAACCGCGATGCCACCGTCTTTCCGTGCGCCGCGGGCAACTCGGCCAGCAGTCCGCTGATACTGACGACGATCTCGTCCTGCGGAGTCGTCCGGCTGCCCATCAAACCACGAGCGACCAGCTCGGACAGTTCACCGAGCCAGCGATCACTGCGGCCCCGCAGCTGATCCGAGATGATCGCAGCATCCGTAATGCTCATTCCCAGCAGCGTGTGCAGCAGCGGGGCGATCTGCACATCATTCTCCTCCATGGCGACGAGTTCACGGACTCGAGGCAAATACCCGCGATTGAGATGGAAGTCCTTTCGCAGAGTCTCCAGCAGGATCTGAATGAGTAAACCTCTTTCCGCTGCGGAATCCGTCGACGCGGCGATGTGCTGCTCCAGTTCGTCAATCGCCGCCGGCGTCTGCGCGTTCAGCAGCAGCTTGACTGCTCGATCGGCGGCAGTTGTCGGTTCGCCGCCGAACGCCGTGAACTGCACCGACATCAGATTCTGCGAAAGGACTCCCTTGTCACAGATCAGCAGATTCCCTGGCTGCCCGGTATGGTCAAGTGCCTGTGTCACAAGCGTGCCTCCGGTGGCCATGTCCAGTGTCACAATCGCCGGTTCGCTGGTTGGTATCTGCAGCAACGTTCCGTCGCTCGCAGACGTTCCGCAGACGACGCCCTCTCGCAGTTCTGACCTCCAGACGGGTGATCCATCAGCGATGTTCAGTGCTGCGACCGTCTGATTTCCGATCAGCACAACGCGATCCTGAGTCACCGCCGCAATCGCATGAAACGGTCCTCGCGCAGAATTCCAGAGTTCCTTTCCCGTCTCCAGATCCAGGCAATACATCAGGTCAGAATCCCGAGGCGTCACAAGAACTCTGCCATCAGAAATCCTGGGCAGTGAATCGATCCAGCGGGAATCCAGGTCCACTCGTTTCGAGTCGGACGAATCACGACCGCCGAACAGAACGAGATCATCGCCGCCCAGTTCCTGAGCCCGGAGGTTGCCGGCGTAGCGGAACATCCAGCGGATCGAATGGTCTTCCGCTGAGACCGCAACAATCCGTTCATCGCAGGTGGGACAGATAAGCAGTCCCTGAGCAAACGAGGGGATCAGGCCTGCATGTTTGCGGACAGGATGTCTTGCCAGTTCGAGTTTGTCCTGCGGCACGGTCAGCAACTGCGACATCAGAATGCGCGGATTCGAACTTTCATCCCCGGACCGTGGTGCCCCGATCTGAATCAGGAACAGGCCCTCTCCGCCTTCAGCAAGCACATACGTACGTCGCCCGAGGACCAGCGGAGCCCCCAGAAAATAGTAACCTGCAAGCAGGTTAGCCCTTCCTCCGGTCGCCCCGCTGTTCTGAGACTGACCACCGACTTCCCATTGAAAGACGCCGGTCTCAACGTCGTAGGCACGAATGTAATTCGAAGGCAAGGCTCCGGCCCTGTCCGGACCAATTCCAGTATTGAAGTCATCGTCCCATGTCGCTCCGGAGGATTCTTCGCACACAAACAGAGTCTGACCACTGACCGACATCTGCGATGCGGTGTTGGTCCTTACCATCTGATACAGCAGCTGACCGCGCGGATCCGCCATCATCCGGAATGGGGACCGCGGACTGTCCCCGCGGCCGTCACCACTCTCTCGTCGCCGGACTTCTTCAGCCATCAGTTCTACAACGGTTTTCATGCGGCTGTCCGGGCGCGTCACTTCCCAGACAAGGTCCCCGGTCGCGACTTTCACAGCTCGCAGTCCCCACGGCATTCGGAGTATTGCCAGATCCCCGACCAGCAGTGGTGACGCTGCCGGGATAATCGTGCTGTTCATCTGCTGCAATCGACCGGCGGCGTATGCGATCGGCCCTCGGAAATCACTCAGCACTGGGTTCAGATGCTCCGCAAACAGAACATCCTGCACAGCAAACAAATCTGATTCCCAGATCTTTGTGAACCGTGCCGGGCCGCGGGCCTGCGCGCTGAACCGACGGTAACTCCCGCCTGGCTGAACCCACTCGAATTCCTTCGGGCTGCTGCTGCCGCCGAAATACTGCAGAGTCCACGCAGACAGATCTGCTCCCGCCTGCGGCAATGGCAATGACCACCCCCCGATCGTCACGCTGGCCGCTGCAGTGTTTCCCGCGATTTCGGCAAGCATATCGTCTGCATCAGCCGTCAGACCGGCTCTCGAATAGCAGTACGCCGCCTGGAGATCGATCGCCGGGTCCGGCTGATCGCCGTGGCGTCGAACCCGTCCCAGCAACAGCGCGGCCTCCAGAAAATCACCTTGATCGGCTGCCAGCTTTGCCAGCGTGAGGATTCCGCGACGAGCGGCTGGACAAAACGCATACCGGACTGCCATTCGCCGCAGAGTGCTCGAATCAGCATTGGCAGACGCTTCCGAGATTCGCTGCTCGGCGAGTTGTGAATACTGTCGCCGAAACTCTTCACGAAACTCGATCGGTGAGTTGCGATACAGATCCTCCAGCCGCGCCTTTCCTCCGGCGAGAATTTCCGTTTCTCCGGGTCTCAGTTGCCGCACATCCGCGCCGGTGTTCACCAGCAGCGGGTCTTCTTTCTGACTGGCCAATTCCCAGGCCGCATCGAATTTTTCTGTCGCCTGCAACCAGATCCCGGCCTTGATCGCTTCCTCAGTTTCACGGATCAGCTGCTGCAATCCCCGCTGCTCCACATCGCCGGGCGGCTGTGCGGCCAGGACTTCCGCAGCTCGGTCGGCGTGTGCGCACAACAAGAGCAGGACGCATACAACACGACGTGCAGAGTTAGAGTTGGGATTCAGCATGACACAGTCCGGAATTGAGTTCAGGTTCCAGGCGATACCGGAAAGTCTTTGACTGTTTTCCGCTTGGGCAGGAATCCGATCCCGAGGCAGACCATCATCGAGATCCAGAAGATCCAGAACTCAGGTGTTCGGAAACTATGGAAATCAATGACGTGCGGATTAGCTTCGGAGTTGAATCCCCAGTCCACCAGCAGCTTAATGCCGATGACGATGACCAGCAGGTAGGCCGACATTTCAAAACGCGGAAATCTCTCCAGCAGCCGGATAAAGATGGCGGCCGCCACCCGCATCAGCATCAGCCCCAGCAGGCCGCCGGTGATCACAACCCAGAGTTTAGGATTCGGAGCATCAGCAGGATGTCCCTCCGGCGGCGGGCCGACCAGAGCAATCGCCGCGAGGATCGAGTCGACGGCGAAAGCGATATCCGTGAGTTCTATGACGGCAACCGCCATCCAGAAACTTCGGCCCGCACGAACAGGTGTCGCAGCCACATCCGTGATCTGTGGAGCAGCGTACGGATTGACGGGGATACTCTGCGGTGCGAATTCGTCGTCCGCGATCGGGAATGGTACTCGCTCGCGGATCTCGATCATTTCTTGTGCGGCGGTCAGTGGCTCGCCAGTCTCAGCGATCCTCAGTTCCGGTCCGCCTTCTTTGTTAATGGTGACGATTTCTTCAACGCCTTCTTTCGATTCGAAGAACAAATGCTTCACGGCGATGTAGACCAGATAGCCGCCGCCAATCAGCTTGACGATCCTCCACTTCAGCAGATAACTCGCCAAAGCCACCGCGATGATCCGGAACACAAAGGCACCGACCAGCCCGTATGTCAGGGCTCGTTTCTGCAGCGGCTTGGGAACTCGTTTGGCCAGCAGTCCAAGGACCAGAGCATTGTCGATCGACAGGACGCCTTCGAGCAGAATCAGGAGCAGAATCACCGCGATATCGCGATTGCTGAATGTCTGGTGCCAAAACAGAGGAATTTCGTTCGCAAGTGTCAGCATCTGAAGCATTGAAATAGTATCCGGAGATCACGATGAGCAGAGCCCGCCCGCAGAATAGTGGTGATCAACGATCATGCCAATTCGCCGAGTTCGGGGAATCGATGCTTTCCGCAACTCGCGACAGACTCATGAATCAGCATTCTGTAAAATTGACGGCCAGGCCCCCGCGGGAGGTTTCCTTGTATTTGTCGAGCATATCGGCTCCGGTGCGCCGCATCACCTGGATCACTCGATCAAGACTGATCTTGTGCTGCCCGTCGCCGCGCAGTGCAAGTCGCGCGGCGTTGATGGCTTTAACGGCTCCCATTGCGTTCCGTTCGATGCAGGGCACCTGAACCAGCCCTTTCACAGGATCACACGTCAGTCCGAGGTTGTGCTCCATTCCGATCTCTGCAGCCGTTTCCACCTGGGCGGGTGTGCCGCCCAGGACTTCCGTCAAAGCTCCTGCCGCCATGGAACATGCAACGCCGACTTCACCCTGGCATCCGACTTCTGCGCCGGAGATGGAGGCATTGCGTTTATACAGCATCGCAATCGCCCCTGCGGTCAGCAGAAACCTGCGAATCCCGTCAATACTGCGTTTTTCGCAGAATCGGTCGTAGTAGTGCAGCACCGCCGGAACAATGCCGGCGGCACCATTCGTCGGAGCGGTGACCATCGGGAATCATGACGATCCGGATTCCGGCGTGATAGCGATCAGCCTCGAACTGGAAGCCGGCCCCACGAGGATTCGCGACGAAGGCATCGCGAAACAATAAGTTACTTGAGAAGCCCGGCTTTTTGAAAAAGCCGGGCTTCTGACAGCGTACCTTCTCAGTGCTGGATTTCTGAGTTGAGTAAACAGCGGCGGTGTTCATCGCGCAGTTCGTCGATACTGACAATCTGACGAGTGCCGCGAATCCACCAGAACACTGAGACCGGTTCTGAAAGTCGTACCTGGAACCGGCAACCGCCCGGAATCGACGCCAATACCGACTCAATGATCGCCAGCTGAAACCGGTCTTCCGGATACAAAGGCGTCCGTGTCGACTCCAGTGACCAGCGTTCGACCCCGATCGGAAACCAGTCACTCAATGGCATCGGGTCACCCGCGAATCTCCGCAGGGCGACGGGCAGCCGCATTCGATCGTCGACATGAATGAAGCAAGTCCACTGTTCGGGACGCGGAGAGTAGACCTGCCAGCTGAGCCAGTTGTCAGCGATTCCGATCAGTCCTGACAGCGGAAACATCCATGCGATCACCAACGCAGCTCGCTCGGAATAAGTTGCCGGGCGGATCGGGCTGCCCGAAGCCGGCGTGCGATCCGCGTCGTGACCGGCGAACAGCAGCGGGACCATGCACAGCAGGCCGACGTTCCAGAGCAACACTGCTGGATGGTGATCCAGGCCGAACGGTCCCAGTGCCAGCACAAGCAGCAAGTGCAGCAACACAGCCGCGACGATTCCCGCGGACTGCGATCTGCGAATCAGGAGCAGCACTCCGATGAAGAACTCACCCGCGGTCACCAGGCCGCACAGCAGCCGGAGCATCCTGGTGTCCTGCAGCAGTGCATCAGCACCGCCCATGTGTAACAACTCAGACACAATCATCCCTGATATGCCCTGTTGCGGCACCGGACTGATCCGGGAAAGCGCCGAGCAGATGTAGATCGTGCAGATCGTGTGGCGCATCAGGCGGAGTGCCGACGCCGCAGGAAAGGCCACACTCCAGATCAGAAAAACCAGAAAGAGCCAGTTCCACGGCTGCAGACGATGTTGATTCAGAACCGTCAGGAACAGGCCGGCGGCCAGTGCCGTCCATCGCAGTGCGCGCTGCAGGAACTGTCGGACAGGTTGGTGGAATGCATCAGACAGGATCAGGATGGCTGCCAGAATTACAACCACGGACAGCATATTTCCAACCGCCGGATGAATTCCGGTGTCCAGTAGCGGCACCTGCGGAAAATCCGGGTGGCCGAGCCACAGCGGCCACGTCGCCGCCATCAGCGCAATCTGAAATGCGGCAATGACCCGTATTATGATCGCCAGCCGCGATTCCGGATTGATTGCGAGTTGCCTCAGGCGCGTTAGATTGCGGAGCTTCCTCACTGCGGGACTCAAGTGAGAGTTTCGGAAATGTGCTGCAATGTCCAGGACTCCGACAGGTTAAAGTATGCAGACTCTGTTTGTCACCGGCACGGACACCGGAGTCGGGAAGACGTGGGTTTCGTGCCTGATCATTCGCCGGCTCAGGGAAAACGGCGTTCGCGTCGGTGCTTACAAACCCGTTTGCAGCGGCGCATCCGCCGATTCGTCGGGCCGGCTGACCTGGAATGATGTGGAGTCTCTGCGGCTGGCCTGCGGGACCGGTCCGCCCGTTGAACTGGTCTGCCCGCAGCGATTTTCCGCACCTGTGGCTCCGAACGTGGCTGCCCACCTCCAGGGAACGAGTGTCGATGACCGTTTACTGTCAACGGGACTCGATGAATGGAGGTCGCGGGCCGACTGGCTCGTTGTCGAAGGAGCCGGCGGCGCGTATTGCCCGCTGTCGGATGTCCGCACTGTTCTGGATCTCGCAGCGGATCTGAACGGTCCAGTGGTGGTTGTGGCTGCAAACAGGCTGGGAGTCATCAGTCACACGCGGCTGACTGTGACCGCATTGAGGTCCGCTGGATTGTCAGTGGCCGCCGTCATACTGAATGATGCGAATGCCCCGAATGACAACGTCGCGGCAGGTACGAATGCGGAACAACTGATGCGCTGGCTTCCCGGTGTGCCTCTGTATCATTGTGCATGGCAGGCGGAGGCGCTGGCAGCCATTTCGAAATCGCACGATGGATGCCTCGAAGATTTGTTTGCGTCGATGGTCACTAGACCAGCGAATCCGTCTTAACACGAAGAATACGAACCCGCTGATCGAACTAAGGAAGCTGAACTTCGGAGAGTGGCTTCTCGGCCGGAATTTCCCAGCTGACAGGATCCGCCGGTGTTGCTGCCGCAGGGGCTCCACCTGTCGCCGGTTCAACATCCTGCGGTACGGGCGGCGCCGCTTCTGGTACGCGTGTTTCTGAAGATTCAATCGGCTCATCGCCTGGCGGAACAGGCACTTGGCCTTCAGGCACGGTCGAATCATTCGCGCTGGAATCGCCGGTCGCGTCGAATGTCGTTGGCGGCTTGAATTCAAGCGGGGCTGATGGCACCAGCGTCGGTGCATTCATCGACTGGGGTTCGTAGGGCTGAGGAGAATATGGCTGAGCGCTGTGTTGCTCTCCGCATCCGCAGCTATGAGAAACGGTCGCTGGCAATGGAACTGGATAGGCCATGCATCCTGAATTCATGAATGGTGCCCCGTCACACGAACCGCAGCAGCCCCATCCTGCACTGACAGAACCACATTCTCCGGCCTGTCCATAGGTATCGCCGTGAAAGAGCTGAGCCGTCCGACGTTTGCCCCAAAACCGACCCGGAGACTGACGTCCGCATTGGCAGCAATCGCCACAATCCTCGCCGCACGATCCGCAACCGACTCCGAACATGCCAGGGGGGCGAAACGAGTGGTGTCGGACGTGAGTGCTCATCTGACATCCAGTCAGACTCACAAGGATCAGACCGATAACAAGCAGATTCTGCCGAACCATGAGCAACTTCCGTTTGCAGTAAAATCGCGGCGGAGCATTCATTGAGCACTCAGATCCGTCATCCGAATGGCTTGACTGAAACTCCGAACAGTTCTCGATCACACACTCCAGCCATTCCTGCCGAAACAGCCATGTTGCCTTCACAGGGAGTGCTTCGCGTATCGGGAATGATCGGATGTCACCTCGGCAATCTTTAACGATTGGGCAGAGTTTGACG
Organism: Planctomycetota bacterium; assembly: GCA_031403975.1. Lineage (GTDB taxonomy): Bacteria > Planctomycetota > Planctomycetia > Planctomycetales > Planctomycetaceae > SXXK01. Next base: position 2,611 of record JANNGQ010001360.1, on the reverse strand, counting down.
ACGGAATCAATCCGCTGCAGCACTCCGGGTTTTGACGCATGCCGACATTCGTGTTCCGGGCACAGCCGGCACGAGCGGGTTCAGCACGGATGTGATCAGCGCAGAGGCCTGGGCTGCAATACCTTGTAAAACGATTGCCACCAGACACGACCAGTTTGATTCAGTTTCGTGACCTCATAGAATCGCCGGCCCGGATAAGAACGGGCTGAATGATGGCAATCAATCGGCAATGAGAAATCTGATGGAAGAAGCGATTCGCAAGGCCAGAGTACTCGTCGAGGCTTTGAGCTGGATACAGAGGTTTCGAGGTCGATACGTCGTCGTCAAGCTGGGGGGCAGCACGCTCGACGACGTGGCAGCCGTTAACAGTCTGCTGACGGATGTCGTGTTCATGGCGACGGTCGGCATGCGGCCGGTGATTGTCCACGGAGGCGGTAAGGCCATCAGTGCGGCGATGGCGGCCGCCGGGATCGAGACCAGATTTGTGGCCGGTCGGCGATTTACAGACCGCCCTGCTCTGCAGATTGCGTCCCGAGTCCTGATTGACGACATCTGCCAGTCGATCGTGGACCGCATCAATCACAACGGAGCCCGCGCCACGGGTCTGCACTTCGGCACAGAGAACGTGCTGACCGCTCAGAAACTGACTCTGAAAGATGACAATGGCAACGACATCGATCTGGGCCACGTCGGTTATGTGACACATGTGGATGTCGAGACGCTGGTCCGAGTCTGCTCGACGGGAACAATTCCCGTCATTCCCAGTATTGCGCTCAGCGACGTGGGACACCGGCTGAACATCAACGCAGACACCGCCGCCGCCGCCGTCGCTCGCGCGCTGTCTGCCGAGAAGCTGATCTTTCTGAGCGACATTCCCGGAATTCTGACCGATATCAGCGATCCGGCAACAAGGCTGTCACACGTCACGTCCACGCAGGTGAAAGCGTTGATCGCCGACGGGACAATTGCCGACGGGATGGTTCCGAAAGTCGAGGCAGCACTGGATTCTCTCCGTGCCGGAGTTCACAAAGTTCACATTGTCGACGCCTCAATGCCGCATTCAGTGCTGCTGGAGATCTATTCGGATACCGGGGTAGGGACGGAAATCGTGCCGTAAGACGGGCGGATCCCTCGACCGCATGCGAAATCGTACCTGACGCCGAAGAGTTCAGATCGGCCCTCATCACGAGTTCTGCGACACCGATCCCGAAACCGCCTTTTACCTCTCGCGGTCGCCGCCGACATGGGATTGATGGGATTCACCAATCTCATTACTCACATCAATCCCATACCTCCCATGGCTGTTTCTACCCATATCCACCTGATAAATGCCTTGGCCATTCGTGGAATACGCCCACCGGATGGCCAGCTTGGTGGCGTAGTCCTTCGCCTGGCCGACGCCTTCCGTCAATTCCTGTTCCCAGGCTTTCGCTTCGACCGTGGCCAGCTTTGTGTTGCGATATTCCAAGACGTAGTCAGCCGTCAGCGACTTGCCCCGCCGGCCGTGGCCTTCGATGCGACCGAGTGTAATCGGGTACTCACGGCGAATCCGGCTTCCTTCAACAACGCCCCAGCCCGTCGCAGCGAGGGCAGGGTCGATGTGTTCGGCTCGGGTTTCGGCTTCGTTCATTGGTCGCGGCCCACGTTTTTAGCATCGAGTCAGGTGAGGGGCTCGACGTTTGAAAGCCGGTACGAGGCGCGAACTCGCCCGTTCCTGAACACTACCGTCGTCTTGACCAGCGTCGCGACGGAGCGCTCGTTAAAGAAACTGCGATTGAACGCGATCACTTGCTCTTCGGTGAGGTTGTCATCGATCTTTCCGGCGATGATTTCGTGGCCGTCCGTCGAGAAATCGAATTCCCATGACTCAAGCAGGACTCCCTTGAACACACCATTCACTCGCACCGTTTCATCACTTGCTGTGGTTTCTGCAACGCGATTGAATGCATTGCTCGCCTGAATCGGAGTCATCGCACAGCGAAAGTCGCCGCTTTCCAGCCGGAGGCCAGCCTTGCCCTTCGCAATGACTTCAAGAAATGATTTCAGATTCTGAACAACGCGAGGCGCGGCCTCATCAAGTTCTGCCGCAAAGTCTTCATCACTCCGTGCCGCCGCATCGACCAGGCGAGTCACATGGGCGAGCGTGTCGGCGAGTTCATTCGCAACGAACAGATCGTCGTTGTCTGCCCGAGTCAATTCCAAGCCAAACGATCCACGTGGGAGACCTCGTGTGCAGTTTGCCTTCAACTGGTCGCGGACGACGTCCCCAACAAAACCTCGCGCGCTAATGACAACGTGGACGTGATTTGTTCGAGGGTTCGCGATCCATAATTGCCATTGCCGGAATTCACAGTGAGTCTGGATTTCGGATTTCACCGTGTCGCGGTGCTGTTCCGACAGAAGAATGATCTCGTGCCGTAGTCGATCTCGATGCCATTCCTCCAATCGAGGTTGTGGTGATTGACTTCCCTTTCTCTTCTTCCGCCACCACCGACCGTCACCCTGAAGAAACGTGCCGTAAACGGTCCATGTGATGAAGTACGCAAGGGGATCTCGGTTGATCTCCATCGTTGTTCTCCGATCACATGAGCCGCAGGGCGCTAGCCCCGGT
>JANNGQ010001359.1:0-5540 GCA_031403975.1 Planctomycetota bacterium | reverse complement strand
ATCACGAGTTCTTCGCGATCAGCGCCGAGACGCGCAGCTTCGATCTGGTGGTCGGACTCGGCGTCGCCTGGAAACAGGCGGGGTGTGCTCCGTTGCCGGTGGAATGTCGTGACGCATTGAATTCCGGTAAAGCGCAGTTGAAGGTAGAACGTGAGCGCACGTTTGTAATGCTGCAGGACAACCAACTGGTGCAGGGGTCGATTGACCGGCTGGTGATGGTGACGGAAAACGGCCGACCGGTCGCGGCCGATATCCTCGACTTCAAGACCGACCGCCTCGTCGGGGATCGTGAAGTGTGGATTCAGAACAAGCGGATTCACTACGGCCCGCAACTTTCGGAATACCGCATTGCCGTCTCACATTGTTTCGGCATCCCCGCATCCCGGATCAGCACTCGGCTGCTGCTGCTGGAAGCTGCCGCGGTGGTTGAATCGTGATCACTCCGTCGTTGCGGGCAGGTGAAAGCGCGACTGGCTGACGCGGCCGCGCAATGCCACGACGTGACTTGTGCTGCTGAGCGCTGCTCAGAACAATGCGACGCTTGTCCGATCCTCCATTTTCGTGTGCAGGATGGGGATTCCTGTCGGTCGAATGGCTGTCGGATCCCGGCACGGCGGGATCCCACAGACTTTTCGCAGGTTCATTCTCATGACAACTCGTCCCTCAGTCGTCCTCAGTGCCTTCGCCGATGAAGCGGCCAACCGACGCACCGCACTGGAACAGATGACAGCCCTGGCAGCAGTCGGCATCCGCAATTACAGCCCGCGTTTCATTGACGTGCTCGGTGACGGAAAGATTGAACATGTCACCGAGCTCAGTCCCGAGAAGCTCGACCGGCTGAAGCAGCTGCATGCCGAATACGGTGTCCGCGTTACGAGCATCGGCGCGCGGGTCGGCAAGGTGAAGCTGTTGAACGTCGACGACGGGTCGCACAACAAGTTTGTGCCGTTCGACGAATACATGGGTTTTGAAGTGGCCCGCACGATCCGCGTCGCCAGGGCACTGGACACTCGTCTGATCCGGGGATTCTCGTTCTACCATCCTCGGGGAAGTCGCCCCGAGCAGCATCTGGACCTGGCCGCTTCACAGATCCGGACCATCACCGAAGCCTGTGCGAGAGAAGGATTGGTCTACGGCCTCGAGATCGAGCCGAACCTTGTCGGTGAAACCGGGCCGCTGATGGCTGAACTGGCGCAGCGAGTCGATCATCCGAACATGGTGCTGATCTTCGATGGCGGCAACGTGGCGGCTCAGAATAAGAATGCGATCCAGGTCTTCAACGAGTATCGGGCAACAATACCGTGGCTGGGCTGGATGCATGTGAAGGATTACCGCATCGATCCGAGTCTCGTCTGGGAAGGGGCCGTCGACGAAGACCGGCTCAAGAATTTCGTTCCCTGCAACGAAGGCGATTCAGGGCACGAGATGATTTTCCGGGATCTCCGCGAACAGCTGCCCTCGATCATTCAGCGACTGCAGAAGATCGGCATCAATCACTTCGTGCTGGAGGCCGAACCACATCTCAAAGGAGGCGGGCAGTTCGGCGGCTTCAGCGGCCCCGACGGACTTGGCGTTGCTGTCCGCGCTTTGTGTTCCTCGCTGAGCTACGCAGGGATTGATTACAATCTGCGGACATTTGCCGATATCCGCGAACTGCGAGGATTCTGAGACATGCCATTCAACTTCGAAAAATCCCGCAGCTATCTGGTCTGCCCCAAATGCCACAGCGACCTCGTGATGGACGGCGATGCGCTGGTGTGTACGAATCCGGAAGTACGGCTGAAATACCCGATTCTGGAAGACATCCCGCGACTGCTCGTGGATGAAGCGGAAGAGCTGACTCCCGAAGCCTGGCAGGCCGCCATGCAGCGCGCCGGTCGCAGCGGATAGAGTCGATGCCTCTTAAAATCATCCTGATGGGCACCGGCGATTTCGCGGTTCCGCCGTTTCGAGCACTCCTGGATTCAGAACATCAGGTCGTCGGCGTGCTGACTCAGCCGGACAGAACCGGCCGAGGTCACCATCAGCATCTCAACGTCGTCAAAGAATTGGCGACCGAACGCCGAGCGCCCGTGTTTCAGCCGGAACGAGTGAATCATCCGGACATGCTCGGAATCCTGCGACTACTTCACGCAGACGTCTTCATTGTCGCCGCTTACGGTCAGATTCTGAAACCGGACCTGCTCGCCATCCCTCGACTGGGAGCCTTCAACCTGCACGGATCATTGCTGCCTCGACATCGCGGTGCGGCACCAGTGCAGTATTCGATCTGGAAGGGTGATGCCGTCACGGGCGTCACGGTTTTCCGGATTGAGCCGACACTGGACTCCGGCCCGATGGTCGGCAAGGTCGCGACGCCGATCGGCGAGAACGAAACATCCGGCGAACTCATGTTGAGGCTGGCGGATCTTTCCGCGCCGCTCACACTGGAGGTTGTCCGTCAGCTGTCGGACGGCACTGCGAAGTTTGAACTGCAGGATCCGTCGCAGGTCACGATTGCCCCGAAGATCCCGCGCGAGGCCGGGAATATCGACTGGTCGAAAGCTCGTCGAGAGATCGATTGTCTCGTGCGAGCGATGCAACCGTGGCCAAAGGCGTCGAGCACGCTGCATCGCCAGAACCATGCACCGCTGAGATGCATTGTGCAGCAAGTCGACCCCGGACCGGAAATCAACTTGCCATTGTCTTCATCGAAACCCGGTTCCATTGCCGAATTCGCCGGATGCCTGTTCGTTGGCACCAGAGATGGCTGGATGGAGATTCTCCGCCTCCAGCCGGAAGGCCGAAAGAGTACTGACGGCCGTTCATTTGCCAACGGCTATCCTCTGCGTGACGGGGATAGGTTTGAGTGAGCCTGATCCAGGTGCGAACTCTACTGTTGGCCTGCCGCTCCGTCGGCAGGGATTCTTGATTCTCCATCGATGATGAAGATGGAGTTCCAGCCGGCGGAGTCCCGGCGCGCCGGGAGCCAACAGCAGATCCCCGCCGACCAGTCTGATCTGCTGACGGTCAGTTCTTCTCAAGGAGTCGACTTGTCTCGGAAAACGGGTATTTCACCGGCACGTCTGCATCGAACCGATGAGTCGTCATCCACGCGAACTGAGTTTCTTCAGGATTCGAGGGATCCGGATCGGGCAGCGGTTTTCCATCGGCCTCGGCGTAGATCGTGCGAACGACAGCCACCTTTTGCGATGCTTTGGGAACCAGTTCGTAATCCGTTCCCCGAGTCTGCAGGAACCAGGTGTTGTCCCTGAACCCGCTGATCAGTCTGGCATGAGCGACATCGACGAGTGCGTCTTTTTCGGTGGCGCTGAGTGATTGATCCGCCCGGATCAGTTTCGTCAGTTTCTGCGTCTCGGAGACATCGAAACTCACCCAGCCGTATGGCGGCAGAAATGCTTCCAACTTGCAATGCGACGGTGACGCTTTGGGAAACGGGTTGATTCCGTAGGTGACTCGCGTCGGCAGCGACATCACTCGACCCATTGCTGCGCAGAATCCGTGATAGTCGCTGCAGTGGCCGCGCCGCAGTTCGGCCGCATGTCTGGAGCTGGCCTGCAGCGATGCATTGCCGTGGTCGTAGGTGAATTTGGCGTCAGCCCAGCGCATAACCCTGTCGAGATCCAGCAGCGGACCGCGACGGTCCGGAACAACGTCGTTGAACAGCGCCTTGATCGGGTCGTCGAATACAACGGCCTGGTCTTCGCTGCGCAGATAGGGCTGAAACTCTCCTGGCCATTCAGTCAGAGCAGCTACTTTCGCCGGATCGATCTTCCATTGCAGTTCATGAGTCAGGATCTTCAGTCGATGCCTGATGACCTGAGCACCGAGCGGATCGGGAAACTCAAAGTATGCGAAGCGAAGCGATTCCCGAACACCCGTTCGGAGCTGATCTGCGGTTTGACGTCCACAGGAAATGTCGACAGCTCAGATCTCTGCACCTCCTGAACGGCGTCGCTGGGCGGAATCGGGATCCACACACGGAGCAATTTCGTTTTGTACGGAGCCGTCACCGTCACAATCAGTTCGCCGTCCCAGACAACAGGATCGGATCGTTCTGCCATGTACGGCTGGTTGACATCCTGCGGCTCAGCAGCACCGGCTGGTATTGCCGTGAGACAAGCCGTGGCGCACATCACAAAAGTAGTGAACGAATTCATTGGTCTCTTCTGCTGTTGCCCTGCCGCTCCGACGCTGTGAAGGATTCTACGCAAAGGAACACGAGGGAGTGCGTTTGTAGCCGGAGTCGTGAGACTTCGGAACCAACGGGATCGCGTCCGAATTCTCACGAATCCGGCTACAAGACTCCTTCACGGCGTTTCCGAACGGTGACGGCATACACACCACCGCCAAAGATTGCCCCGAAGATCGGAGCGATGATGTAGACTGTCAGCCAGCCGAGATCCGAAAATCCAGGCCACGCGATCGAACCCCAGCCAGCGAAATAAGCGAACATCCTCGGTCCGAAATCGCGAGCCGGATTGAAGCAGGCCTGAGTCAGCGGAGCGATGACAGAAATGAGGACGCTCACCGTGAGCCCGATAAAGATCGCCGCATTGCCGTTGGACGGCCGTCCGGCGTTCCGCTCGTCGGTCACGGAAAAGACCACGAACGCCAGGATCAGTGTCCCCAGCATTTCTGCAAAAAAGGCCCGAGCGGCGGACATGCGTGTCTTTAACTCGGCGTGATCGACTGCAGAATAGGGCTTGTCACCGTCGCCGAGCGAACCGGGACTCGGAAAATACTCGCCGTAACACATCGCTGTGATTTCACTGCCCGGTGCGCCGCGAGTGATTCCCTTGGCCGATTCTTTCGCGGCGATGTGAGGCTGAACAGAATAAACAGCGACGCCGCGGCCAGCATCGCCCCGGTCACCTGAGCTCCGATGTAGGGCAGAATCCGCGTTGCCGGAAAGTCTCGCCAGAGGTGCATGGCAATCGTCATCGCCGGATTGATGTGAGCCCCGCTGATCGAACCGACCGTGTAACTTGCCAGCATGATGGCGATACCCCACACGACGGCCACCTGCCAAAGTCCGCTCTGAGCCCCCGTCAGCACTGCGGCATGAACCGCGCCGCAACCGAAAAAGATCAGCAGAAACGTGCCGATCAATTCTGCTGCGACCGCTCGCTGAAGTGATGGTGTCGGCGATGTCATGAGCATGATCCTGATGCGGAGGAATCGCGGGATTTACCACGGAAGACACGGAAGCACACGGAAAAAGCACTGAATCGCAAAGGAGGCATGAACTTCGAACGAATACTGAAATTGAACTGCAGACTACCGAGCGAATCAGCAGAGGGAAACTTCAGCAGCAGAATTCCGACTCGGATCTGCCGAACACAACCTTTGCGATTCTTTCCGTGTCCGTCCGTGTCTTCCGTGGTAAACCCTGCGATTCAGCGTCCGTGATGATCGTGGTCGTGCATGTGATCATGGTCGTGCATGTGATCATGGTCGTGCATGTGATCAGGCTTTGGTTGCGACACAGCAGGCGCGGTCGTACTGCCACAGGTCTGTACAAAACCCGATTCCGCAGC
>JANNGQ010001358.1:0-3493 GCA_031403975.1 Planctomycetota bacterium | reverse complement strand
AACCCATGCCTCATAAAATCCAACACCCCGGCCGAATACACCCGCCACACATCACACATAATCGCATTCGAAAATCTTTTTTCGAATCGCCTGTTGACGCTATTCAAGACCGTCGCTGACACCTTTGTGACATTCGACTTCGAGTTCACAACTCTGGTGGAAGATGGCAGAACGATGGGGGCAGGACGATGAAGTCAAACCCGATGAAGGATTCAATGTCCTCGCATCATTCTGCCCCCATCGTTCTGCCATGCCGCAAGCTGGGCCTTCCGGCCGAGTGACAAAGCAAAGCCGGAATCAGACATTGAGTCACGAAGCGAGCGGTGAATCCATTTCAATCAGACTGTGATCGCTCGCACGTGGCTGCGGGGGCTGCTGGAGGGGTTGCGCCGGGAAGTCGGCGAGTTGCGTTGTGAGAATGCTGAGCTGCGTCCGCAGGTGAGCTCAATGAAGTGTGACGTTGTCTGCTGAAACAGTCGCCGTGCGGACTCGGTCGAGCGGAACACGAGACTGCCGGCCGAACTGAATGCCGTGAAGGCCGAGATTCGGCAGCTCAGGGACGAACTCCGTTTTCAGCCCTTTCGCTGATCCAGGATTTCTTGAGCCATACCAGTAATCGTGTTTGCCGATTGGTCGATTTTGCCAACCTGAGGCGCGATGCGGATGCCGATCCGGCGCGCCGCACCGCGCGACTCCGTGATGGTATTCCGGACCAGCCGGATGTCCTTTGTGCGGCCCGTGACTTCGATGGCGACTCCGTCGTCCCCACCGCTGTTTTCGATGACGTTGTTCTCCACGACGTTACGGTTCGGCCAGAAATCCAGACCACGGTTTTCATCCCGGAACAGAATTCCGAAAGTACCGCTGTTGCGAATCTCGTTGTGCCGCATCAGATTGTCCGTATCGTTGTGACCGATGGAGATCCCGTACAGCCGGTTCCCGTCGATGATGTTCCGCTCAGCCAGCCCGTACTTGACTCCCCAGCACCAGAAAATCCCCTGGCTGTTTCGTTCCAGCGTGTTGTCGCGCAGGATCGGTCGTTGTGAACCGGAGCCGGGATGAACTCCAAGATCGCTGTTGTCGTGGCTGTGACAGTTCTCCACGACCACATCATGGCAGATCTGGAAACTGATGCCGTCGCCGTTGTAGTTGCGGGCCGTGACACCGCGGATCGAGTAACGGTTACAGTCCTGAAGAAAGATGCAGCCTCCGTAGTTGCCGTTGAAGTTTTCGCAGTTCTCACGATTGCCGTCGAGTGTTATGTTTTCGATCCTGACGTCGGCCGTGTGCTCACTGGTCAGCAACGGAAACAGTGACGCGCAGGTCGGCTTGCCGGAGATCCAGAGATTCTCCCGCAATCCGTGGTTGAGCTTAAAGCGGTTGCCGTTCCTGGCAATCAGAGTCCTCTTAATCACGGTCGAGCCGTTGTCGTCCGGACTTGTCGCCTGGAATACGATGCCGTCGCCGACTTTGAAGGCACTCGAATCCTGCAGAGTGACTTCCTGATCGTACCAATCCGAATCTTCAGTCAACGGTGTTCTTGACGACGGACCGCGAGTGATCACTGACTCTGCACCGCTGCCCAGCAGTCGCACTCCGGACGGCAGAACGACGGCATTGCGAAACGTATAGGTGCCGGGAAGGACGTGAACCGTTCCCCCGCCAAGCCGGGCCACATAGTCGAGTGCTGCCTGGATAACTCGATCGCTGCTGCCGACGAGATCACCGGAATCCACACCGACGGTCAGCGTGAAGCGCTCGTCCCATTCGGGTTCGAATCGCTCGTCACCATCGGTCGCCCGCGGATCTGTCACCGGCGGAGGATCGTCTGCGAACATTCGGGAAGCGGCCGCAATTCCGGCGGCCGTTGTCGAAATCTGAGCAAGAAACGAGCGACGGAGAATGCAGCGGCTGGCAAGTGTCATTGGTTTGGTCTCCACTAAACCCCTGAGTCATCCAGGTAAACTCGTGGTCCATTCGGTTTTAAGAATCTAATCCCCCGCCTCACGCAGTTCTGCTGTGACTTCAAAGTCCCGACCCGCATCATTCAGCTCATGGAGCAGTCCATCCACCGAGCAATCCTGAGGCACGGCGAGTTTCAATACCATTTCAAACGTCTGCCCTTCGTCAGTCCTGACGGCATGCATTCCGCTGATGTCGATACCCTTTAAGGACATCAATTGACTGAGTCTGAACAGAACGCCTGGTTGATTCCTTCCACCAAGTCGAAGACGGTATTGACGAGTATTTGCCGTTGCCGCCGTGTAAACCGGAAGCTGAGCCGACGGGTCCCGGACGCTCAATTCGATCCCGAACGGACGACACGCGTCCTGCAGATGGTCGCGGATCACCGACTGAACCATTGAGTCGGGAAACTCCGTCGAAAAGATCATCGTGAAGAAGCCCCGCACGACGGTCTGGCTGGCTTCGCGAAGGTCTCCGCCAACTTCCGTCATGGCGCGCGTCACTGCCGCCAGAATCCCAGCTCGGTTAGCGGCAGTCATCGTAATGATCAGTTCTTTCGGCATTCCGTTCCTTTCATTCGGTGTCCGCATCATCGTGCCCCGATACTCCGTGGCGGTAACCGCGACAGGAAGTGTCGTGCCACATCGGCGCGGCCTTGCGGCGTCTGCGTTCAGGTCTTTGGCGAGGTACACAATTCCACAACGTGATGGTCCGGATCGGTCAAAAACACCTGGACCGCACCATCGGGCCGAAGTTTGGCGTCGTCGAGCAGAGTCACGCCGAGCGATTTGAGTTTTTCTGCTGCATCCCGGGCGTCCTCCACTTCAAAGGCAAAGTGATGATTGCGGCTCGACCTGACCAGAACCTCAACAGGATAGCCGGCCGGACCGCTGCGGTCATGCGCTCCGATCAGATGGATCAGCGTTGCTCCGGCCCGAAACCAGGCCCCGTCGAACGTAAACGCCGGACGAGGAACTTCCTGCATCCCCAACAGTCCGACATAGAACTTTCGACTGGCTTCGACGTCCCGCACAACGAGCGTAATGTGATCAATGTGCTGGACCTGAATCGGGGATGTCGGCATCGTTGTAAGAATACAGAAGTTGAATCCGGAACACCGGAAGTTGAGCGTTTCGGCAGGCGTACGACCAGCAATGCACAGCATGATTGTGACGACCAGCACCGTAACGCACAAACCAACGTTCGTGGCGAGCGGCTGGCTCAACATCAGCCTCACCATCCAGGCGAAGGGACTGTCGGTTTTATCGTGGGGCAGGCTTTCAGCCTGCCTCGTCGATTCAAAAACACAGCTTCTTTTTCAGTCCAGGCTGGCTGGAAGCCTGCCCCACAAGGAATCGCGACTCAGCCGACAGTCCCCGAGCTGGATGGGGTCGTCAAGAGAACCTGGGATCGTCGAACTACGGAGAGCGATGCCTTCAATGTTGCAGACCCCCGTGGCGCGTGGAGTGAGCGGCCGGCCGGGGAGTGGGCCCTGCTGGCGCATGAAGCTCTGCCCACGCTCGTCCAG
>JANNGQ010001357.1:0-3172 GCA_031403975.1 Planctomycetota bacterium | reverse complement strand
GCTGCCGATAAGATTGACCAGCAGTCGTCGCGTCCGGATTTCGGCATCCTCGGATATCCGGTGGTCAGCTTAGTCGCCGAGTGGGCTCATAAAGGATCGGGGAAAAACCTGCTGGGTGCTGGCGCCACGGACGAGCAACTTCAGAGCCTTTCCAACGACACGCAAGTCACGGCAGAAACTCCGCCCGTGTTTTTGTTCCATACCGCGGAAGACACTGGCGTCCCCGCTCAGAACAGCATCGCACTGTTCGCAGCCTGCCAAAAAGCAGGAGTGCCTGCGGAGCTGCATATCTACCAGCACGGACCGCACGGCGTGGGACTCGCGTATCAACATCCGGCCCTGTCGCAATGGATCAGTCAGGCGGGGACCTGGCTGCGACAGAATGGCCTGCTCACTGTCGGAAAACGTCAGGCCGTTTCTGGTGAAATCAAACTGAACGGTCAACCCCTGCGATGGGGCTCAATCGCATTCACGCCGGATGACTCCAACGCCCCCGTCGGCTGGGCGATGATCAATAACGGCAAGTTCAGCATCCCGGCATCGTCGGGCCCCGTGCCCGGCGTTTGTCGCGTTGCCGTCACGAATATGGGAGCAATTGCACCCGGCCCGACGATTGACGACGCCAAGTCGGTTGACCGCGGTGCGATTGTGTTTGAGGTCGCCGACGGTGAAAACATCGTCAGTCTTGAGCTGAACGACTAGTTCGAAGCGGCTTAACGCCAGCCGAAGGCGCTAGCCTCGGGCCTTTGCCGCGAAAACGCTGGAAATTGCTCGCCCGCAGCTAGCGCTGTCGGCTGAATTCCGTCGGAAGTCGCTGTTTTTCATCTAACCGTTAATGGCATTCAGCCTGATGAAAATCATTCGTGTTGAAACACTTGTCTGTCACGCCCGGATGCGGAATTGGGTGTTCGTCAAGGTTCTGACAGATCAGGACGGGTTGTTCGGCTGGGGCGAGGCGACTCTGGAGTGGCATACTCGCAGCATCGTCTCGGCGATTGAGGATCTCTCTCAGCTGCTCACGGGGGAGGATCCGACTCGGATCGAACATCTGTGGCAGATGATGTATCGCCAGCACTTCTGGCATGGTCACGGGATTGTCCGCTCGACAGCGATTGCCGGCATCGATCTGGCTCTGTGGGACATCCTCGGCAAGATCACCGGACTCCCATGTTCCAGACTCTGGGGCGGCCCGGTTCGCGACTATGTCCGCACGTACTGCCACCTCGGCGGCGGCAAGATGGAAGACTTCTACGAGACCGCCGCCGATGACGCAAAACGCTTCGCCGATCTCGCTCGTCAGGCCGTGAGCGATGGATTCACGGCATTCAAGTCGATGGCAGTGCCTCCCACGATGCCCCTCGATGGTCTGAAGCCGATCCGCACGGCCGAAACTGCTGTCGCGGCGATGCGTGAAGCCGTCGGCGACGGAATCGATATTATGGTGGACTGCCACGCGCGTCCATCTCCGGCAATGGGGCTTCAGTTTGCGAAGGCGCTCGAGCCTTACGGACTCTACTTCTTCGAAGAACCCTGCTGGCCTGAAAGCGTTGATGGCCTGGCCGCGATAGCGGCGGCGGTGACGACACCGATTGCCACTGGCGAACGAGTCACGCATCTCGCCGGTTTTCGTGATCTCTTCGCCGCTCGCGCCTGCACTGTCTGTCAGCTGGACATCACCCATTGCGGCGGTTTCACGGAAGCTCGCCGGGTTGCTGCTCTCGCCGAGGCGTATCGTATTGCCCTCGCGCCGCATAATCCGCAGGGGCCGGTGAGCACCGCGGCGTCTCTGGAGTTCGGTTTCTCCCAGCCGAGCTACATCATCTGCGAAACCGTTCACAATGACGTCCCGTGGCGACAGGATGTTGTCCAGGAAGGCTTTACTGTCGAAACCAGCGGCCGCATCGTTCGTCCCAACACACGACCCGGCCTTGGAATCACGATCAACGAAGCCGAAGTCCGCAAGCATCCGTTCGAACAGGAATTGCTCCAGCGCGTGTTTCATCCGGACGGAAGTGTCGGCGATTGGTAGCGCAAATGAGCAATGTCGAATTCTCAATGACCAAAGAAACACACATCGTGAAAGTTTCGTGATCGAATAGTGGTCATTAGTCATTAGTTGCCGCTGATTCATCCATTGGTCATTTCTCATTAGTCATTGGTTATTGTCCCATGCCTCGGATTCTTCAGGGTGTGCTGCCGATCGTGCAGACGCCGTTTACTGCTGACGATCGGATTGATTCGCAGACACTGCGTTGCGAGATTGACTGGGCCTACAGCGCAGGTGCGGACGGACTCGGGACCGGAATGGTTTCGGAGATTCTGCGACTCACATACGACGAGCGGCGGGAACTCACGGAGCGGATCGTGGAGTTCAGCGCAGGTCGTGGGGCTGTCTTTGCCGCGGTCGGAGCCGAGAGCGGCAAGCAGGCGCTCAACTATGCACTCCATGCCGAGAAATCCGGGTGTGATGCCGTGATGGCCGCGCCTCCGTTGACGACGGGTCTCTCGGTTGCCGGGCATCTGGATTATTTTCTGGAAATTGCGGATGGCATCTCGTTGCCAGTGATCGTGCAGGATGCCTCCGGCTATGTCGGTCGTGCGATTCCGATCGACGTCTATCTGAAGCTCCTGGATCGATACGGCAATGAGAAGATCGTGTTCAAGCCCGAAGCATCACCGATCGGACCGAACCTGTCGGCATTGCGAGATGCCACGAATGGGAAGGCGAAAATCTACGAAGGTTCGGGCGGAATCCTGCTGATTGACAGCCATCGCCGAGGCATCACGGGCACCATGCCCGGCATGGAGCTGCTGGACGGCATTGTCGCGCTTTGGAAGGCTCTCGAACGCGGCGACGATGCCGCGGCCTACGCAGTTTACTTTCCGATCTGTGCCATCATCGCACTGCAGTTACAGGCCGGCCTGGATGGATTCCTGGCGATCGAAAAATACATACTCGTCAAACGCGGACTCTTCGAATCCGACCGACGCCGAACTCCCCACGGCTGGACGCTCGATGACGAGACCGCACGGGAAGTGGATCGGTTGTTTGAGTTGTTGCGGGCGAGGCTGCCTGGCGATGCATAGTCTCCACAGGCATACTGTTCGGAAAAGGCTGTGCTTTACTGTTGTCTCCCGGCGCGCCGGGACTCCGTCGGCTGGGATTTGCATT
>JANNGQ010001356.1:0-5719 GCA_031403975.1 Planctomycetota bacterium | reverse complement strand
CGCGCCGGGCACCGGCTGCGGGTGCTGCCCGGGGCCATCGCCGGGCTCGACGGCGTGGCCCTGGCCGCGCTCGACCCGCAAGCCACGCTGCAGCTCGACATCGAGCTGATGCCGGGCGATGGGCCGCGCGCGCGGGTCTTTAACGTGCATGTCGCCAAATTCATAGGTGATCTCTGCGTTCCGACCTGTGAGTCGATCGTACAACCCGATTGCAAAGTCGGGCCAGGTTGTTGTCTGTTCAGTCTTCATTTTGTTCATCCCCTCCTGTTTACTCCCTCAAAAACCAAAGCGAAATTGAGAAAAGAAATGATGCGCCGGCAGAGGCGACATAGCCGAGTCTCGCCAGTTTTTTCTTGTTCATGTGCAGCCCTCTCACGTCAACAGGATTCAGCCTCGATATACACACACAATTCGTTCACAACGTGCATCTCGGCTACTCCGTGACGGTGAGCCGTTCTTCACAGAGGAACCCGACTATTCGAGTCTCTGGCCATGATCGAGGTCAGCAGCCGCGAAATGAGATACGCCAAGGTGGTCATGAATAGTCCGGAGCAAACCGCATGGTGTCAGTTTGAATTGGATCGAAATTGGAATGGTGAACGATTTGTGGTGCCGTCGATTCCTTTCCCGAACGCACTTTTGGACAGGAGGGTTTCAGAGACGGAGCCGATGGAAGGAATAGTCCCGGCCACGCAGATTAACCATATTACCAACAAATTGCGACTTATCGCGTTGATTGTGGTTTGATGTCCGGCGAAGACAGCCGTTTTCAGTGACTTTTTGTCTTTTCTGAAAAGTCATGTTATGTGTGGACGTTTGCCTGCGGTCTGGATGGAAGAGGTGAACGTTATGAACGTTTACAGGACCGAACCCTTGGAATAAAGTGAGATTTTGACATGAAGAAGTTGACGGCCATACTGGCGACAGGAATTCTCGCCCTCGCTGCGACGGCAGAGGCTGGTTCAAAGTGTAACGGGACTGCGACGAGCAGTCGGTCAGGACGCGGAACACATGTGTTGACAACTGGTGTGGCTCATCCGGCAGGTAAGGACATCGTGGACACAGCAGTTGCGGCTGATTCGTTCAAGACTCTCGTGGCCGCCGTGAAGGCCGCGGGTCTGGTTGAGACGTTGAAAGGGGATGGTCCTTTCACAGTCTTCGCTCCGACCGATGAAGCATTCGCGAAACTGCCGAAGGGAACGGTGGAGTCACTGCTGAAGCCGGAAAACAAGGGAAAGCTTCAGGCGATCCTGACTTATCACGTGGTTCCAGGCAAAGTGATGGCGGCTGACGTTGTAAAAATCACGGGAGCGGTTTCGGTTCAGGGTCAGCAGATTGACGTGGTCGTCAAGGATGGCAAAGTGAAGGTCGATGGAGCAAACGTCGTGAAAACCGACATTGCGTGCTCCAATGGCGTGATTCATGTGATCGACAGCGTGATCCTGCCAGCTGACAAAGACATCGTGGGCACGGCGGTCGCTGCAGGGTCCTTTAAGACACTGGCCGCAGCACTGAAAGCGGCTGGGCTGGTTGACACTCTCAAGGGTGAAGGGCCATTCACGGTCTTCGCACCGACTGATGAAGCATTCGCAAAGTTGCCTGAAGGAACGGTGGAGAGCCTGCTACTCCCGGAAAACAAGGAAAAGTTGATTGCTGTCCTGACGTACCACGTCGTCGCAGGCAAGGTCCTGGCCAGCGACGTCGTGAAGCTGAAGTCAGCCACGACGGTGAATGGCAAAGACGCCATGATCAAAGTGAGTGACAATGGCGTGATGGTCGATGCAGCCAAGGTCGTGACGGTCGACATCGAAGCGTCAAACGGAGTGATTCACGTCATCGACAGTGTGATTCTGCCGTAGTCGAACCGAGGACGACGTTGAGTTCGTTGGGGGCGGTTGGCATCCAGTCATCCGCCCCTTTTTTGTCTCATTGAATCTGAGAAATGAAAGCGCGTACCGATGTCAATCGCATTGAATGACAGTCTGACCCATGAATCATCCGCGGACGAATGTTGTGTGCGTTCGCATGAATCCCGACATGTCCGACGCGCAATGCTGACCCAAGATACGGTCGATTTGGCGG
This sequence comes from Planctomycetota bacterium, assembly GCA_031403975.1. Taxonomy (GTDB): domain Bacteria; phylum Planctomycetota; class Planctomycetia; order Planctomycetales; family Planctomycetaceae; genus SXXK01. The sequence continues at coordinate 3,637 of JANNGQ010001356.1, read as the reverse complement.
CAATCAAGGGTGCCGTCCGAACGATCCTGCGAGCTGTCGGCGAGGATCCGGACCGAGAGGGGCTGCTCGAGACCCCGCGTCGTGTGGCGAAGATGTACGCGGAGATGTTTTCCGGCCTGCAGCAGGACCCGGGACGTCACCTGGAAGTGACCTTCGAAGAAAGTTACGACGAAATCGTGCTTGTGCGTGACATTCCATTCACGAGCATGTGCGAACATCATCTACTCCCATTTCGCGGTGTTGCCCATGTCGCTTACATTCCGAATGGGCGAGTCACGGGGCTGAGCAAACTGGCGCGGGTAGTTGAAGAAGTTTCACGTCGCCCGCAGGTGCAGGAACGAATGACGCAGACCGTGGCAGATCTGATTGAAGATCGTCTTGGGAGTCGCGCTGTCGGTGTGATCATCAGGGCGGAACATTCCTGCATGTCGATCCGTGGGATCCGCAAGACGGGTAGTCTGACAGTAACCAGTACGATGCGCGGAGCGTTTCGCAGCGATCCGGCAAGTCGGGCGGAACTGATGTCGCTGATCAACATGCCGAACTGAGGCAAATCAGCAGCCAGCCACGGAATTTCCGGCGACAGTCCTGTCAGGCGAACGATGCCTGGTTCTTACGAAGTGAGGTCTGCATGATCATCCAGAAGCAGTACAAGTTTTACGCCGCGCACCGAAATGAGACACTGCTGGATAAATGCAGGAATCTTCATGGTCATCGCTACGGACTGCGGTGCCACTTCGAGGTGGAACGTGACGGCGATATCAGCACGCTCTTTGGAGACTTTGACTCGCAAATTGAGCCATGGCTCAAGGAGAATTACGATCATGGCATGTTGATCAACATTCACGATCCGCTTTATGAAACCCTGCAGCAACACATGGCACGAACTGGTGAAACATTTCGGCTCAAAGTCATGGAAGGATCGACAAGCGTGGAGAACCTCTGCCACTTGTTGTTCAGCGAGATCACTCAAATGGGATTTCGCCTCGCGTTGCTGGAGGTTCAGGAAACCGACACTTCGGTCATCAGTTATAAACGAGAAGACTGGATTGCAGACAATCGGCACTTCGCCCGTCACAGGTCTCATGCCGATGCGGAAGTCGTCGCCTTTTCCTGAACTGATTGCAAACGCATGCTCCGCGACAACGTTCCTGAGAATCTCGTTTAATGCCTCACGCCGCCGTGTTTGGAGATACGCGAATTCGAACTTCTCCTTGATGTCTTCTTCCGGTACCGATCTGCTTCCATAACACTTCTCGGAATCAAGCGATGGCGAGCCAGCCTGATGACAGTCAGTTGCCGCGAGTTGTGACATCGCAGCCGTCCGCATGGATGAGGTAGATTTTACTGGTGGCGGCAATTTACAACATCGTCTGGGGAGCGTTCGCGATCCTGTCGGCTGGATTTTCTGCCGGAGCGTATCAGAAACTGGTGTCCACAAACTGGATCCGCACAGTTGCGTGGTCGTTGCGAGGCTTGATTGTGATGGTCATCACATATCGCAGTCTCGGCGCATCGTCGAGGCCGCTCTGATGGACAACATGCGCAGATGTGACCTGTCTAACCTTGAATCCGCCTGTGTCGGACGAAACCAGATCGAACCCCAACGATGCGTAACCTGATACTGGTTCTGGGTGATCAGCTTGATCATGCTTCGGCCGCTTTTGACGGTTTCGATTCTGAAAACGATGTCGTCTGGATGGCAGAGGTTGAGGAAGAGACGACGCACGTCTGGTGCCACAAATTGCGAATCGCGATGTTTCTGTCGGCGATGAGGCACTTCCGAGACGAACTGACGAAGTCAAAACGCACGGTGGAGTATCACCAATTTCACAGGCAACCCTGGAAAGATCGCGGGAGGTCGTTTGGTGATATCCTGCGGCTTGATATCAAACGCCTGAAACCCGAACGACTGGTCGTGGTTGAGCCCGGCGACTGGCGTGTGCGAAATCAGCTACAGGCTGTTGCGGATGAACTCGGCATCGCATTGGACGTGCGACCCGATCGACATTTCTACTGTTCGATCGAGGAGTTTGCAAAGTATGCGGACGGTCGCAGAAGCCTGTTGCTGGAGTTTTTCTACCGTGACATGCGAAAAAAACACGATGTTCTGATGGAGAATAACCAACCGGAAGGCGGTCAGTGGAATTTCGACCATGATAACCGTGAAAGTTTCGAAAAATCGGGTCCGGGTGAGCTGCCGCAACCCAAAACGTTCCGGCCCGATGCGACCACACAGGAAGTGATCCAACTGGTAAAAGTTCGATTTCCAGATCATCCGGGGAATCTCGATCATTTCCAACTGCCAGTGACGCGGCAGCAGGCGAAAGCCTTTCTGAAGAACTTTATTGACAACATTCTTCCGCACTTCGGGTCGTGGGAAGACGCGATGTGGACTGATGAAGCGTTTCTCTACCACTCACGATTGTCGGCTCCGCTCAATATGAAATTGTTGAATCCTCGCGAGTGCGTGGACGCAGCAGTCGAGGCCTACCGCGGAGGCAAAGCCCCCCTCAACAGTGTCGAGGGCTTTGTGCGGCAGATCCTGGGATGGCGGGAGTTTATCCGCGGCGTTTATTGGCTGAAGATGCCCCAATACGTCGAACGAATCACTTTGATCATCAGCTGGAGCTGCCATCATTCTTCTGGGACGGTAAAACGGAGATGAACTGTATCCGACAGTCGATGCAGCATGTGATCGATCATGGTTATTCGCACCACATTCAACGCCTGATGGTGCTGGGGAATTTTGCACAGTTGTGGGGTGCCCACCCGCGACTGTTCCACGAGTGGCACATGGCGATGTATCTGGATGCGATCGACTGGGTTTCACTTCCGAATACGCTCGGAATGAGCCAATACGGGGACGGCGGTATTGTCGGGACGAAGCCGTATTGTTCCAGTGGCAATTACATCAACAAGATGAGCAACTTCTGCACTGACTGTCACTTTGATTACAGGAAACGAGTTGGCGACGACGCCTGTCCATTTACGACCCTCTACTGGGAATTCATGGACCGTCATTATGATCTTCTCAAAGACAATCAGCGGATGAAATTCCCGATCAGCAACGTGGCGAAGATGCGAGAGAAGCCGCAAGAGCTGGCTGCCATTCGCACACGGGCCGACGAATTACGTAGCGACTGGGGCGGCTCACGCATCAACTGATAGAAGCGTTCGAAGGCTTCCTTCTTGTCAGCACCGAGATTGTGCTGAACACCTTCAACGGTAACGAACCAAGCTCCACGGGCCTTGCGAAACCAAGGCTTTGCGCGACGAGCCATGAGAAACCCTCCAGCTACGAGTGATAAAGATCCACACGAGCAGCCCGAAGGGTTTGCTTGGGCCACGGTCAGTTGGCGCTGACCGTGGCCATTTTATTTACCGAATCGCAATTTTGGAATTCCGTGCCATTAAGTTTGGCGACTGGCGTTTTGTTTCAAAAACCCAGTCTTTTTCAATGCACCCGGTAGGGCTCGAACCTACAACCTTCGGTTCCGAAGACCGACGCTCTATCCAATTGAGCTACGGGTGCGGGAGTTTTCATTCGTCGATCGCAGCGTTGCGATCACTGGCAGGCCGGTTTCATCGCCGCGGCGGGAGTCTATCGAAAAAGTGAGGGGAAACAATCATGCCT
>JANNGQ010001355.1:0-11381 GCA_031403975.1 Planctomycetota bacterium | reverse complement strand
CATTCGACGTGAAAGGTTTTGACATGAACAGGAAAAGACTGGCGAAACTCGGCTACGTTGCCGCTGCCGGGGCATCCTTCCTTTTTTCCATCTCGCTCTGGTTCACAGGGAGTAAGCAGGAGGGGCTGTTCGTCGGGTTGTGGGTGCCATCGATCCTGAGCTTCGGGACCCTCGTGCTGGGGAGTCACAGTGATGCCAAATAGCGATTTTCTGATTTTTGGTGTGGGCTGTGCAGTCTTCGCGGTGGCCCTCACGTCGACATTCCTCTCTTTACTTGTCAGTGACAAATCAGATGAGTAACGATTGACGAGCGGTTAATCTCTGATGCTGACCACATCGCTGGAAAGCACAAATAGACGTTGTTGTATTTACTTCTCTTTTTCGGATAAACAAAATGACGACTGAGCAGACAACAAACTGGCCTGACTTTGCAATCGGACTGTACGATCGACTCACAGGTCGGAACGCCGAGATCAGTTATGAATTTGACGACATGCATGTCAAGGTGCCGAGCGGGACGGGGCCACAGGCTGAGCACGCTGAATGGGTATTGAGCGGGACGATGAAAATCCGCACAGAGGACAAAGGCCCGCGCCCAAACTGAGAATGGCTGGCCATCTCAATTGTCGTATCGATGGCCAGTCATTCAGCATTGTTGCGGAAAATAGAGACGTTATCGTCTGCAATCCCACGCTGCGTTTGTTGCTGACACTTCGACGCAATGCGCAGCGTGGTGGCAGTCCCTTGCTCCAGATCCTGAGAGTCGCAGACATCCGACTTGGAATCCGCGTCTGGGGGATTCGGATGGGATGTGTTCCGGCCCGCTCGATGTGGTGGCAACTCGTGTTGTGGCGGGAATGGCGGAGGGGCACTCAAGAGTCGGTCCTGATAAGTGTCATCAAGTGTCGCTGAGCCGATATCGGAAAAGATCGTCTCAGGGGCGTGCTGTCCCGCAACTGACAAGAAGTCGGCAGGGAAAAAGATGGACTTTGTTGCCTGCAGACAAATTCCGCGGGTCGTAATTGCCCGTAGGTCATCCGGTCGGGTACGCGTACTGATGGGGTGGATCAGTCATCCGCCGCAAAGCCTCCCGTCAAGCATTGTGGTTTCTCGCAGCCGTGTACATCCGTCGTGTCCGCTCTGATAAGATGTGACGCCGGTGGAAACTAATGCTCTGACTCGACAGTGCAGGAATCGCAGGATCAAATGACGAGCTTTTACTTTAAATTGTACTTCTGCACGCTTCTGGCCTTTCTCGCCATCGACATGGTCTGGTTAGTTCTGGTCGCTCGCGGATTTTATCAGAAGCATCTCGGCTTTTTGATGCGGAGCAACCCTGCGAGTGGTGTTGCATTACAGAATCTGCACGGTATAACACTCTGAGTCACGCCGTTTGAATCGACAATCGTCGTCCACGCGACGTGACTTTCGGACGACTCAATAAATCGCCACGCGGTGTTCCGTGCAGCGAGATACCAGGTAGGCCGACGCAGCGTCATCCAACAGGATGGCACTGCGTCGGCCTTTTTTATTGGAATTTCAAGCTTTTCTTTAGGACGTCATTTGATGAAACATCGCGACATTGCGGTACTTGAAAGTGCAGAAAACGTCCGCAGGGAGACTGCAATCAACCAACGAATTGTTTTGAACTCTCGGCCGATCGGCAAACCCATCGTCGAAGATTTTCGGTTGGAAGAACTCACCGCATCAACGCCTAACGAAGGCCAGTTACTGCTAAAAACACTCTACCTGTCGCTGGATCCGTATATGCGAGGTCGGCTGAGTGATTCGGCATCCTATGCAGCGCCGGTAGAAGTTGGTCAGGTCATTGTGGGCGGCACGGTGTCGCGGGTCGAATTGTCGAACCATCCGGCTTATAAAACAGGCGATCTTGTTCTGGGTCAATCCGGCTGGCAGACTCATGCTGTTTCCGATGGCACCGGGCTCACAAAACTTGATCCGAAAATGCCACAACCGTCGCTGGCTCTGGGAGTGCTGGGCATGCCCGGTTTCACGGCGTACATGGGACTGCTTGATATCGGAAAGCCGAAGCTGTGCGAGACGGTTGTCGTGGCAGCCGCCAGTGGAGCTGTGGGATCTGTCGTGGGGCAAATCGCGCGACTCAACGGATGCCGCACGATAGGCATCGCGGGCGGGAAGGAAAAGTGTGACTACGTAGCGAACGAACTGGGCTTTGACGCCTGCATTGATCACCGTGCCGAGGACTTTCCGGCTCAGCTAGCCGCTGCGTGTCATGAGGGCATCGACGTTTATTTTGAGAGCGTCGGTGGCGTAGTCTTCGATGCCGTACTTCCTTTGCTGAATGCGAAGGCTCGTATCCCTGTCTGCGGTCTGATTTCGCACTACAACGATAAGGCTCTGCCGAAAGGTCCAGATCGACTGCCGTTGCTGACTCGCACAATTCTTACCAAGCGTCTGACGGTCAAGGGGTTCATCATTTTTGACGACTATGGGGATCACTACCGTGAGTTCTTCGATGAGATGAGCACATGGGTGCAGGAAGGAAAAGTGAAATTCCGCGAGGATATCGTTGAGGGACTGGAAAACGCGCCGAAAGCCTTCATTGGACTACTGGAAGGGAAGAACTTCGGCAAGCTGATCGTGCGGGTCGCTGACGAATCGTCAGATGCTGGCTGAGATCAGAGCCATTCAAACGATGCGGCACGTTAGATTTGTGCCGAGCCACCATCAACGACGATCGCCTCGGCGAAATACAGCTTTGGCTGCCGCGTCGATAGAACCTGACGCTCATTAGCGGATTGCTTTCTTGGGAAGTTCCAGGCAGCCATGGCGTCTCTCATACCTGGAGATCCAATGGCAAATCGACGACGTTGGGACCTTTACCCACGGACGCGGCCTTAATGCAACTTGTCGCCCAGGTCGAAGAGGCCGTGGCCAACGGCCCGACTTTAGTCATGGGTGGCAAGCGGATCGATCGACCGGGTTCATTTATGCAGCCGACCATTCTCACAAACGTCAAACCTGACAATCCTGCCTTCCGCCAGGAATTCTTCGGGCCGGTCGCGCTGTTCTTCCGTGTCAAGAACGAGGACGAGGCAATAGAACTTGCCAATGATTCGGACTTTGGCTTAGGCGGGTCGGTGTTCACCAGAGACATTGCTCGAGGCAAACGCGTAGCCAGTCGCATCGACACCGGCATGGTGTTCATCAACCACCCGACCTGGACCGCTTCAGACTTGCCGTTTGGCGGCATCAAAAATTCAGGCTACGGGCGCGAACTTTCCAGGATGGGAATTCAGGAGTTCGTGGTGGAAAAGTGGAAAAGGTGTCAGGAACCAATAGTCAAATGGCCCGAAGGGTGCTTCGCACGATTGGTTCCTGACTCGTTTTTCCTGGCTCGATCATGCAGTTGCCGGGAACGACTGATTCTGGAACGTGAAGCGACGACACTGCGCCTCAGTAACATGGGAGACAAGTCTCGATGTCATGGCTGCTCTCGGCGGTAAAGCATCTGGGACCAGGTGGCTTCAGTGGGACCTCGTTTGGAGACTGGCTTGAAATCCTCCGCAGCAACCGGTTTTCGGTCGACGCGCCCTATTGGCCGCGGGCCGCGATCATCACCGGCAATAGCGTCCTGAATTCGTTGTTTCGACACTGGGAGAGTTTTCGGTACGGCCGCGAACTGGAAGGAATGTCGATACCAGCTCCATTGTTCGTGCTTGGCGTCTGGCGTAGCGGGACGACCCACTTGCACAACCTGCTCGCGAAAGATGATCGCTTTGCCTATCCAACGACATTTGAGGTCTTCTATCCGCATTCATTCCTGTCCACCGAATGGCCCAATCGGTGGGGCATGCAATGGTTTATGCCCTCGACTCGGCCGATGGACAATGTTGCGTACGGTATTCAGGAACCGCAGGAGGACGAGTTCGCGCTCGCTGCCAGCAGCCTTTCGTACATGGTTGGCCTCTGGGCTTTCCCTCGTCATCGTGAACAGTACCGGCGATTCCTCTTTTTGCGCGATACGGACCTCGCGGACCAGGTCGCATGGAAGTCCGCACTCCAGCTTTTTCTGCGCAAGCTGACATTCAGATATGGACGAAGACTGGTGCTGAAGTCTCCGCCACACACGAGCAGAATCAAGCTGCTGCTTGATCTGTTTCCAGACGCACAGTTCATCCACATTCACCGGCATCCTCATGCGGTCTTCAAGTCGACTTGTCATACCTGGCAGAAGGTGTTGCCCTGGTGGCGGCTTCAGCGGGGCGAAATCCATGAAGAACAGGTCATACGCGATTATGCCGACATCTACGACGCCTTTTTTGAGCAGCGCCCGTTGATCCCGGCGCAGAACTTCTGCGAAGTGGCGTATGAGGATCTCGAGCGGGATCCGATCAGTCAGATATCGCGTATTTACGAGACACTCCGACTTCCTGACTTCGGCCATGTTGAACCGGCACTGCAGCACTACATAAAATCGATTGTCGGCTATTCCAGGAACGAGTTTCCGGAACTGCCGACTGCCACACGTGAAAAGCTGGCCCGCGAATGGAAGCGATGCTTTGATGAATGGAACTATTCAACCTGAAAAGAGTGGATGCGGACCACTACGCCGAGGAAACGCATGCCGCGGTACTTAACGCACGATGAATTACAATCCGGACTGGCAGCCATCCGTCAATCTCCGGCCGATCATGGGGTCCTGAGAGCGATTGTCATTCGGCCTGGCAAGAATGAGCGGGACTCGCTGACACAATGCCAGCTCAGCCCTGAACTCGGCGTCCAGGGGGACAACTGGGCCAAAGGGTGCTGGAAGTCCCTGCCGGACGGGAAACCGCATCCGGACGTACAGGTTGCCATTACGAACGCGCGCTCGATCGCTCTGATTGCACAAGATGAAGACCGCTGGTCATTGGCAGGCGACAATCTGTATGTGGATCTGGATTTGAGCAGCGACAACTTGCCGTGCGGTCAGCGCATCTCACTGGGCGAGACGATTCTGGAGATCACGGAGGTCGCTCACAATGGTTGCAGCAAATTCGCTCAGCGTTTCGGTCCGGATGCCCTGAAGTTCGTCAATTCCGAAGTCGGCAAGAAACTCCATCTGCGGGGCATTTACGCCCGAGTTGTCCAGGCCGGAGTGATCAGCGTCGGTGATGTCATCAAGAAACTCTGATGGACGGCGGTTCCGCCCGAATAATGGTTTTGAGGCCGCCGTTCAGAGGTCGCGGCGGAAGCCGACGCTGATGTGGCGCGTCGGGTTGCGCCTCACCGTTCTGCTGCCGAACGACTCCAATCCATGGGGAACACATGACGGCGACCGCAGTCAACGAGAAGCTGAATGGCCTTGCGATACCCGAGGTGGCGGCATCGGCGGCCCGCTTCTTCAAGACCCGGCCGGGGCAGTACAGCGAAGGCGATATCTTCATCGGCGTCCGTATTCCGGCCCTCCGCAAGCTCGCCGGTGAATTCCGGGACCTGTCACTGACGGAGATCGAAATCCTCCTGCATTCCCCGATCCACGAAGAACGCATGCTGGCACTGACGACTGATACATCATTTTCAGATTCAACCGTCCTCAGACTCAGTTTGACTCCACACGAAGGTGGGGTACAGGAGATTAAGCGCGCGGCGTCAAGCCGACGCAACAACTTCGGGCGTGAAGGTCCTGTCGACAAATGTCACATCTTCCGACGGAATTGCGCCGATTGCCTGTCTGGGCATCCGGCACACGATCCTGACTCGGCTGGCCGCATCGTCGATGTACGTCCGGCTCAGTTCTTCGGCGTGCTGAGTCAACCAAGCGAATAGTCGTCCGTTGCCGACATTCGTCTCGATCTCAATTTCTCCGAATCCTCCGGACAGTCGTTCAGCAACGACTGCGCATAACCGATCGATTCCTTGACCTGTCGCGGCGCTGATTGTGATCGTATCATTGTAGTGACGGCGAAGGATGTCCACGACGGACTGGTCTTCAATCCGGTCGACCTTGTTCAGGACGAGCAGCACATTCCTGGCCTCAATGCCGATCTCCTCCAGCACCTGATAGACCGCGTGAATCTGCCGCTCTGCTTCCGGACTGCCGGCATCCACAACGTGCAGCAGCAGATCGGCCTGACGAGCCTCCTCCAGAGTCGACCGAAACGACGCGACGAGATGATGCGGCAGATTGCGGACGAATCCGACGGTATCGCTCAGCAGCACATCACCGAAACTCGGCAGTTTCCAGCGGCGTGTCTTCGTATCCAGAGTCGCGAACAGTTGATCAGCGACCAGAACATCTGCCTTAGTCAGAGTTCTCATCAGAGTGCTCTTACCGGCGTTCGTATAACCGACGATTGACACGGTCGGCTGTTCGCGTCGAAGCGATACCGTGCGGGCTCGACGTTCTTCGACCTCCTTGAGTTTGCTCTTCAGTTCAGAAATTCGTTTATCGATCAGCCGGCGGTCGGTTTCGAGCTGCTTTTCACCAGGACCACGGCCGGCCCCGAGTCCGCCGAGTCCTCCTCCGCCGAGCCTTTCCAAGTGAGTCCACATCCGCTTCAGTCGAGTCCGATAGTACATCAGCTGAGCCAGCTCGACCTGCAGCATAGCTTCATGGGTTCTCGCATGAGTCGCGAAGATGTCGAGAATCACTTCGCTGCGGTCCACGATCGGCATTTCCAGCGACTGCTCCAGCGCGCGGCCTTGAGACGGCGTGAGATTATTGTCAAAGATGACAACCTGGGCGTCAGTAGACTGCACCAGCTGCTTCAGTTCATCGAGTTTGCCTCTCCCGATGCAGACCGACGGATGCGGCGTCTCACGAAACTGAACCATCTCCCCGACGACTTCCACGCCCGCTGTTTTGACCAGCCCCTTTAACTCGTCAAGTGCATCGTATCGTCCAAATCCGGCATCCGGATGTACCACGCCGACCAGGATCCCACGCTGATTGCCGACGTTCAGAGATTCTCTTTTCGGATCACCCAAGTGTTGTCTCGCTTTCTTCGCTTGTCATTTCAATTCGGTCCACACGAAGCCTCTGGCGACTACATTGTTCACGCAAGGCCACCCGCGCGCTGTCGCTACCGTAAAATGCACATTCCCCACCAACCCGAAGCGTCAGCGAGGGACCCAGAACGTCGGACAGAAGCGTCAGCGAGGGACACGGAACGTCGGACATGATCACGGTGGAGTCCTTCGCTCACGCTTCGGGTTGGTGAAATCCACCAGCCAGTATCCTCAATCCCACTTTGTATTGTAACTCGGAAGCGGCAAACGGATGACACATTGACATCATACTGATGTCACATCGCGGTCACCGCTCTCGGCCACCGGACGATGCAATTCGTCCGGCAGAATTCTACGTTTGCTGTAATTCTCCGGTTAAGTCTGCCAAATGGATGCCTCAGAGACCACTTATCTCAGCAATTGGTTCACGGTTTGCTGATTCTGCATTTGTTCTGCGCGGCACGTTCACCAATCGACGTCCGCAACTCCCCCGCGGCCTCTCAAGATAAGAGGAACACCACCATGAGACGAATTGTCTCCTGCGTTCGCACGCTGTCGCTGGCCCTTTCTGCATTGACCCTTACTGATCGTGGTTTCTCGGCGATGCAGGAACTACCGCCCGCTCCGGCTCCTGCCGATGCTGCGGTGACTGTTCCGATCCCGGGACCACCAGTTCCGCTTCCGGGCTCGACTTCGGAAGCTGTGACGTCCGGACAAACAACCGGAGAAGAAGAAGTCCTGCTTCGCGGCCCTGTCCATGAAGCGTTCGCCGAGCAGTTCAACCAGGATCCCGTCGAGGGCGTGGTGATTCCGAGGAAACCACCGGAGCTTATCGAAGAGATTCCCCCCGAGCTGCGTCCCGACGGTCGCCAGATCGAATGGATCTCCGGTTACTGGTCGTGGGACGATGAAGAAAACGACTTTCTTTGGATCAGCGGAATCTGGCGTGAAGTGCCTCAGGGGTTTCGCTGGCTGCCGGGCTACTGGACCGAAACTGTGAACGGTTATCAGTGGGTCTCCGGGACCTGGATCTCAGCACAGACGGAGGAAATCCAGTATCTCGAATCTGCACCGCCTGCGTCTCTGGAGTTGGGACCGGTCGGAACAGCGCCGTCGGTCAATCACTTCTGGATCTCAGGCTGCTGGAACTGGAATGAGACACGCTACGCCTGGCGACCGGGCTACTGGAGCATCGGCCACACCGACTGGATCTGGGTTCCGGAACGTTATGTGTGTACGCCGCGTGGCTTTATCTACGGCACAGGCTACTGGGATTACCCGCTTTCGCGGCGAGGCCTCCTGTTTGCGCCGTGTCGATTTCGGCATCGGTCACACTGGGATCATGGCTACCGCTTCACGCCGCGAGTGATCGTGGCGGCGAACCTGCTTCCATTGCATTTCTGGGTGCGTCCGAGTTTCCGGCACTATTACTTCGGCGACTTCTACGGCGACAATTACGCGGGCCGAGGCTTCCAGCCGTGGCATCAGTTCCATCGCCAGCGACGACAGTTTGATCCTCTCTTCGCTCACTTCAGCCGTACGCGGTCTGGTGACCGCACGAGCTATTATGACCAGGTCAATCACCAGTTCGATTTGTTGCAGGGCCATCCGGATCGTCGACCATTCCGGGGATTTGGCGATAACGATCGTCGACCGGCCTCGGATCGTGCCGACAACGACTTGCGTCCAACTCTCCTGGGGACAACTTTGCAGCAACACATGAAGGAGACCGGATCGGCGCGATTTGTGAAAGTGGAAAATGACGTTCGTCAGCGCCTGCAGCACGACACCCGCGAACTGCGCACGCTCGTCGAACAGCGTCGTGAGGTCGAACGACCAGCGCACGGTTCTGGCGACAAACTCCGCGAACGTCAACGTGATCAGGCTCAGACCGAACCGGAAAACACCAGTCGCGGTGCCGCGAAAACTGACGGAGCCGAACTGCCGCGACTTGACGGCGAAAAGAACAGGCCGGGCCGCGCAGACGGAGGAAAGGATTCGGATTCGCAGCCGGTTGCGCGGCGCGATGGACTCAAACTGCCGTCCAGAACCCGCCCCGACAACGACTCGGAGAAGTCTCGCTCGAAAGCTGATGCAAACTCGGACACAACTTCAAAGCATAAGGCGCCTGGTACTCCGGTGACCCGCGGCGAGCGTCCGCGCGGCGTGGACGAGTCTCTGAACCGTGCTCGACAGTCTGCCAATGCCGGCAAGGGATCGAGACAAAACGAATCTGTCGCTGTCCCGGAACGCGGCGATCACTCGACCGGCAGGCCCCTCGGACAGAAATCGTCGGACGCTGCGAAACGGAAGTCGGATGGACCGAAGGATCGCGTCTTAGCCACTCCGCGAGACAGCGCGGCCATACGAAAAGAAACCACCCGCAGAGTTCAGCAGGGAGTGACTGAGAACTCGGTTCCTAAAGACAGTACGGTCGGCCGTCGGATTCACGCCGAAGCTAAGGGCCAGGCGGATAATGCGATACGATCTCGAGTAAGGGCCGAAACCGAATTGCCTGGAGCTGCCGCAGCGCGAGAGTCGCGTGTTCGCGCCGGTCAGACACGCATCCCGTCGCACGAATCCGGCAACAATGGGCAACTTCGTTCAGGCCGGATGGGTGAACGACCGGATGTCGGTTCTCCACGAGCAAATCCCCCGCAGAGATCTGCGCGTGAATTTCACTCGGCACCACCAGAAAGATCGTCCCGCGGTGCCGTCGAGAGAAGGAGTGAACCGAGGAATGAAGTCCGAGTCGACACTCCCCGATCGAACGGGCCCGCCGAACGAAGCCGCCAGGCCGACGCGCCGCGGTCGGCTCCGGTACCTCGCGAACGAGGCAACCGCGATTCTTCAGGTTCCGGTCGCGGCAAAAAGTAGATTCGGTGCGATTTCGACCATGTCGCGATCAGCTGCGCTCGTTGACACATCCTTGCGGCAGCAGTAGCCTTGTGATGCAGCACAAGGCCGGATCCACCGGACCTTGGCTGATTCTCGCCCGTGTTCCACGTCGCCCCGGCTGCATTCGGTTGTGTTCCCGCAGCGCAACGCCGTGAAGGATTTTTGTAGCCGGATTCGTGAGAATTCGGGGGTGACCCGCTGACTCCGAAGTCTCACGACTCCGGCTACAAACCTATTTCCTCATGTTTCATTGCGATAAATCCTTCACGGCGTTGCTCATGCGTTGTCGCAGTCTCCTGCTGCTCTCCACAATCGTCGCGATGCACGCATCGGTGATCGGCGATGAAATCCCCGATTTTCCGGCAGATCAGATCGCGACCTTTGAGTCCGAGGTGGTCGGCATTCTGCAGGCGAACTGCCTGAAGTGTCATTCGGGCGACAAGCCCAAAGGTGGCCTCGATATGACCCGACGCGCCGGAATTGTGGCCGGAGGCGAATCCGGCTCGGCCGTTGATTTGAGAACCCCGGCAGAGAGCCTGCTGGTCAAAGCCATCAATTATGACGGCTTTGAAATGCCGCCGACCGGGCAGTTATCTCCGAAGCAGATTGAGACTCTCACAAACTGGGTCAGCGGCGGCCTCGCATGGCCAGGGGATCTGAAATCACTGCACTTTGAGCCACCTCGCGAACCACCCAGGGTCAATGACGAAACCAAAAAGCACTGGTCGTTTCAGTCCGTTCGAAAACCGACCGTTCCCGATGTCACCGAGGGATGGGCAAAGAGCGAAATCGATGCCTTCATTCTGTCGCAATTGACAATGCACGGGCTGACTCCGAATCCGCGAGCTGACGCCCGCGAACTTATCCGGCGCGCGTCGTACGATCTCACCGGCCTTCCGCCGACTCCGGAAGCCGTCGAAGCATTCGCTGCCGATTCATCTCCGGCCGCCTGGTCCAACTTGATCGATGAACTGCTCGCATCACCTCGCTACGGTGAAAAATGGGGTCGGCACTGGCTGGATCTGGTTCGCTATGCCGAAACCAACAGCTACGAACGCGATGGTGCCAAGCCCTTCGTCTGGCGATACCGCGACTACGTGATCCGCTCGTTCAACAGCGACAAACCTTACAATCAGTTTGTGACGGAACAGCTGGCCGGCGATGAAATGCCCGACAAGACGCCGGAATCCGTGATCGCCACCGGGTTCTATCGTCTCGGTCGCTGGGACGATGAACCGGCCGATCCGGAACTTGCCTACTTCGACGACATTGATGACATCATCACGACGACCGGACAGACGCTGCTCGGACTATCTGTGAACTGTGCCCGCTGCCACGATCACAAGATCGACCCGATTCCGCAGAAGGATTATTACAGCCTTGTTGCATTCTTCCGTGGAGTACGCCGTTATGGCATACGTTCCGAAGAATCCGTACGGGAGTCATCCGTCACGGAGATTTCCGTTCCGGAAGACGTCTCTCTGCACAAAGCGGCAATTGCCCGGCAT
>JANNGQ010001354.1:0-3251 GCA_031403975.1 Planctomycetota bacterium | reverse complement strand
CCTCATGACGATTCAAGAGATCGCGAAACTCGTCCTGGAACGATCTTGCGCTATGATGTTCCGGCTGATTCCGTATGTACTTGCTGACAGACTCTGCATTCGACTGGCTGACTGAAAAGGCACCATAACCTCCCTGCCAATAGAAGCGTTCAAAGGCATCGCCCTGCGTTTTGATCCATTTGGAACTCCCCTTCTTCACTTCCTCTATGATCGTTTTCAATGCGAGGTTCTTTGACAGCACGAACAGCGCGTGAACATGGTCTTCAACGCCGCCGATCACGATCGCGGGGCAGTCCCATTGTTTGAAGATCCCGGCCTGGTAGGCAAACAACTTCTCACGAACATCGTCAGTCAGTAATGGGCGACGGTCTTTTGTGCTGTAGACAAGATGAATCAGGTTGTGTGCGAGCGACTGAGACATCGGAGTTCCTGTTGCCGTGAGTTTTGTCGTGCCCTTTCAGGGCGAAATATTGTTGGGATTCGTTTCCTGGGGCGATGCCCCAGGCTTTCATGTTGAGCCCCGTTGGGGCAGTCGGGCCGCGAGCGGATTGTTGTCGATCGGTTTGCACAATCCGTAGCCTTGGAAACGACCGGCTCCGATCACCACCGGGCCGCTGACTCGGCGATCGAATCGGAGCCAGACGTGAACCTGCGGCTTCGTGGGTCGCGTCTGTTTCGAAGGCAACAAAGGGAACCCGTCTCCGAGTGGCCCCGCTGTTGAACTGTCGCTACGGCTGCCTGTGCGACGTGTTTTGGCCCAGGCTCGCGGCACGCCGACATGCCAGGCGGTCGAGTCAACATCGACTTCAACAGGTTCAGGAAGTCCGGCTCGTGTGCAGGACAACCTGATGATCTCCATCACGTCCGCGTGCCATTCGCTCCGATCGTCAGTGCGCAAGGATTTCGGGAATCGATCCAACACGACCGGCGTTACGGAAGCCCAAGTCGTCGATGGCCTGGTCCAGGTTTCATTTTGCAGGATCAGTGGTGGTGACGGACGTTCTTCAAGTTGCACGGTCCAGTCGGGAAGGTCTTTGCCCCAAAGCTTGAGGGCAGACTCTGCCGCTTCACCCGTTTCCTGATCAACCAGCAGCAAACTTAGCCAGCGTCCACGCTCCGCAGGTGAAATTCCCTTGGGCAGCGCAATCGCCAATCCCATCAAATGGCCGTCCGCGTATTGATACCCCACGAAGGGCAACGCCAGAAACGCCGCGTGGGGCGATGACGTTGGGTTGCCATCGGAATCATGTCCGCATAGCCATGCGGGAATTTTCGCGCTACCATGAGAAGCCATCAATGCCGCTCTGAGTGCGTGAGTGAGTCCCAGCGTCCGTTCGACGTTGAGAGAAGGGCCATCGAGTTTCGCGAGAACAAGCAAGTCTCGCTCGAAGTACGAGTTGTCGCTGACTTGCTGCTGAGTGCCGTGGGCAGGGCCAGTACGACGATATCCCTGCCAGACACCGAGCGAAGCCGGTGTAGGCTCCGGCGGTCGCAGGCTCGATTTGAAAGACTCTCCAAACGTCTCCGTGAATCTCTTCTTCGCGGCCGCCTGAGCCTTTCCGCTGGTCGCTTCGATTTCGGTCTTCAAGTCGGCAAACAGGTCGATCCGGTCGGCGCGGCACGCATCTTTCAGGCGAGCGAACTCGCCAGCCACCGCAATGCGGCAGGTCAGTTCGTTGGCAGACTCGGACGGTTCCCAACCGTCGCAGTCCTCGTTCATTGCTCCCGTTTCGGTCCACACCATGACGAGCGACGACGAATGACCAACACGAATCGTCTCGCGGCACAACCGTTCCAATGCGGGCAGTTGCTCAGACAATTCGGAAGTCATTCGCCATTCAAACGTGACATCCGGGTCCGTCTCATTTTGGCCAGAACGTCGCAGCGGAATCACGGTCGGAAACGCACGCGACTGCCGTGAACGAGGCATCCCCGGAGCCGACTGAAGCATGGCCTTGTTGGGCTGCGGCGCATCGTTGACGGGAACGTAATACGTCACAGGACTTCGTTCGCTCGATTCGACCGACTGAATACGCGGCGCGGGCAGGTCAGCCAGCCATTCCAGCGCCCCACGCTCGGCAGCTTTGTCTTCGGTCGATCCGTCCGTCTCGAAGTGAGCCGCCACCAGGGCCATGTAAAGCCGTCCCGGATGCGGAGGCCATTCAGCTTCGTCACGAGCGTTGGGGTTGCGGGTAGCGTCAACCCGCGTGGCAACGCAACGACCGGTGATGAACCGAACGTGAATCTTGAAGCTGAGCTCCTGAGTGGCCTCAACGTGGACAACCCGTGTTGCGATGCTCATCCCTCACCTCCTTCTCCCTCGTCGCCGCTGCTGATTGCTTTCCTCTGACTCTTGCAAACCAACTCGACGAGCTTCTTCGCGGGCTTCAGTTGGAGCGGCTTCTCCATCCACGACAGACCAACGTCCTTGGCGTGCTTGACCGCATCGACCAGCAGTTGAATCGCCGTTTTGGCATCCAATTCAAATGAATCAGCCTTGCTTCCCGGCCGGTCGAGCAACTCCCAGTTCAGTGGTGCAGTCGGCCAGAGCAAACAGCGCGAACGCAAATCCAAACCACGCTCTGCCGCCAGTACCGCACCACAAAGTCCCAGCGCTGCCAGCACGGTTCGCCCAGCGTTGTTGATTTCTTTCGAGACCTTGCCATTCACTGGGAACTGCAATCTGCGCAGTGCGGGCAACGAAATGACCGTCATCTGTTCGGCATAGGCGATCGTCACGCCGTCGGGCCGAATCTGCCCTTCCCTCGCCATGATCCGTCGGCCACTTTCATCACTCTCGCTTGCTCGCAACGGATCGAATCCCTCGGCACCTTTGGTGTACTTTGAAAATCCTGGTGGGATATTCGAGTGATTCGCTTCAGACGGTTTTCCATCTTTGCCTTTGAGTTTCGCTTTTCCTTTCTCCTTCGCTGCCTGTTCCGGCGACAGAGTCCAACCTCGATCCGGCGTCTCGTAGATCAAAGCCGCATCTTTGCGGATGCCCAATGGATCAATCCGGCTGCTCGTCTTGATTCCATAGCTCGCATCGACGCCGATGATTTCCGAAACCAGCGCTCGTTGAAACTTGGTCCCCAAGCCACCTTTTGGCCCGGTTGAATCCCACAACCCCAGTAGCAGTGCAGTCGGGCAAATCTCAAACAGAGGGGTCGCGTTCCGCAGATTGGCAAAGCAAATGACCTTCTCAGAAGGATGGCGGTGTTGCAGCTCGGAAACCTCGAAATTGGCGTTGC
>JANNGQ010001353.1:0-2391 GCA_031403975.1 Planctomycetota bacterium | reverse complement strand
CGGAGTCATCGTGAGTTCAGCGATCTCCGAGTCATGAAGCCACGCCCACGATTTTCCGAGGGATACCTCGTCGTAGGCAACGGCAACAGACGCGATACTTTCGTCGTTCAATTTGCCTTCCTGGGATGGAAACATCAAAGGTCCCCTGGGGAATTTAGTGTCACTGCAATGCTGTGCTAGTGTGCAGTTGTTATTCCTGGATGATACTGATGTCCGACTCGGGAGCGTCAACAGTCGCGAACTGCGGATGCCGTCCTATCCCCGTGAAAACAGGTCCATCCGGGATTATTGTGGGTAGAGGCTGAGACCGCTGTTCGGCGACAATTAGAGGTGCGGTTCGCATTGACTCACGTTTTCGGATACCGAGTGGCATCCGTTGCCTCATTGGGATATTACCGTCCCAAGGAGACAAGCGATGGAGCGAATTGCGAAGATCGAGTTGGTAGGAGTTTTGCGCGAGCGGTACCGGCGTTCGGAGAGGCAAGCTAAGTCGAGAATTCTGGACGAATTCGTGGAAATTACGGGCTATCACCGTAAGTATGCGCTGCGATTGTTGAGGAACCCCATGCCGCCGCCAGACTGTGAGGCTCATGGCCGACGTCGAATCTACGACGATGCGGTCAAGGAGGCGCTGATAGTGCTCTGGGAAGCGTCGGACCGTATTTGCGGGAAACGACTCAAGGCAATTCTTCCCGAATTGCTCAAGGCCCTGGAGAGTCACCAGCATCTGAAACTTGATGCCCATGTTCGTGACCTGTTGCTCGCAGTTAGTGCGGCTTCGATCGATCGCCTCCTGCGTAACATTCGTTCTCAGGTCAACAGTCGTACTCGACGCCGACCTGTTCGCAGGATACGCAGCCGTGTTCTGGTGAAAACGTTTGCGGACTGGGAGGATGTCGGACCGGGCAATCTGGAAATCGATTTCGTTGCCCATTGTGGCGGAACGCTCGTCGGTTCCTTCATTCACAGTTTTGTGATTACAGACGTTGCGTCCGGCTGGACCGAGGCAACTCCGTTACTGGTTCGAGAACAGTCGTTGGTGGTCGAAGGCCTTGAGGTATTGCGAAGACGGCTTCCCATTCCGCTCCTTGGAATCAACTCGGACAACGACAGCGCATTCATCAACGAATCGCTTGTAACGTATTGCAGCGAGCAGAAGATTGCCTTTACCCGGTCGCGCCCATACCGAAAGAATGATCAGGCATGGATCGAGCAAAAGAATGGAGCCGTAGTTCGACGGTTTGTGGGTTATTCACGGTTCTCCGGGCCTGTGGCAGGCCAGACATTGGCAAATCTGTACGCAAATCTGCGTCTATATGTGAACTTCTTCCAGCCTTCGTTCAAGCTGCTCAGCAAACATCGCGACGGCGGCAAGATCAAGAAGACCTACACGAAGCCCGCGACGCCATGCGATCGATTGCTCGCTGATTCTCGAGTGGAATCACATCTCAAAGAAGCGTTGCTTCGAAAACGCGCGACACTGGACCCAATGGTTCTGCTTCATAACCTGCGACTCGCGCAGTCAGCTCTGGCCGCACTGGCTTCGCCCGGAACAGTTACCGATGAGCAGGAGCGCGAACTGGACAAGTTTCTGGCTCAGCTTCCGCGACTGTGGCAACAAGGGGAAGTCCGTCCGACACATCGCAAAACGCCGCGTAAGGCACGCGATTACCGAACTCGCGAAGATCCGTTCGAAGGCGTCTGGCTTGACCTCTTGTCATGGCTGGAGAAAGAACCGGATGCCACGGGCAGATCACTCTTTGAAAGACTGCAGGAGAATCATCCAGGAAAGTTCACTGTCGGCCAACTCAGAACCCTTCAACGGCGAGTGCGGCAATGGCGGCATATTATGGCGAAGCAATTGATCTACCAGACCACTGCACCCTGAGTTTCAATCGATTGGCGGCGTTCACTATCGGCACTCGCACAATTCAGGGCGCCGCAGCAGGAATTGCTCGGTCTCGCGGCGCTCGACAGAGCAATTCCTGCTGCCTTTCATCAGATTCTCGCTGGTAACATTTTCTGATGTGGCAACACGACCGGGATTTCTAATTGTCGCTAGACACGAGAAGATCCAGCAAAAAATGACCGAAAACAATATTCTCGGCAAAGCATTGTCCGCTCCCCGACATGGACCGAGTGTGCTGGCCGGATTGATCATCTGTGGTCGCTGTGGTCATCATATGCTGGTGGGTTACGGCAACACGGGTGGCGCTACACAAGCGAAGACTCTGCGTTACTGTTGCCAGCGCGATGCTATCGACTACGGTGCCGCAACGTGCCAAAGCCTGTCAGGTGCCGTTCTGGAATCGTTTGTGAGCGAACGATTGCTGCAGGTTGTCTTGCCCGCGTCTCTTGAACTCAGTCTGGCGGCGACGATCGACATCGAGC
>JANNGQ010001352.1:0-11083 GCA_031403975.1 Planctomycetota bacterium | reverse complement strand
GGTTTGAAGGAAGTGAGCATCTCCTTCGACGACATCGATTCCGTCAACTGGGACGGTTGGGACTTGACCCTTTGCACAAAGAGCATGAAGGCACTTGCCGAAATCCCCAAAAGCAGCCAGGGCCAAGTCGCGTTTGATTTGTCCATGAACGACCTCGATGTGCCGGGTGGGATTTCGGAACCTGTGGAACGCTTCCTGGCATGCCTTCCGTCGCGGTTGGTTGGTGAATCCGCAAGTGAGGCACTCTCTGAGTCTGCTAAGGGCGTAGCGACGGAACCCCATCTCGTGCAATCCCCAGCCGACTGCCTGCTGCTGGCGGCCGGAATCGCCTTCGTGACCGCCTGCGGAGTGGCCGTGTGGCTGGGAGTTTCGGCGAGTCTGGGGCGCGACATCACAAATCTCACCAATCCGATGATCCGCGGGAATCTGATCGGCATGTCGCTCGGTCTCGCGACTTATTCTGTGTTGATTGGCGTCGCTGGCCTGATGCTGCGCCGACTGCGAGCACGTCTCTTTGTGCTGCTGGTCGCCGTGATCGTGGGCTTGTTCTTCCCGGCGGTCTGCGCTCTGAACGTGATCCTGGAATTTCGCAACATACCCGTGTGGCCAGTCGTCATTCCGCTATGGCTCGGTATGCCGGCGGCGTTGTGGGTCGTGGTCAGGCTTTTTCGAGACGATGTTCGCCGTGCGTTCGATGCGGCCGACAAGCAGCGGGCCGAGAAATCCGGGACTGAGCAGTCCGGCGAGCCGGGCGGCGTCAGCCCCCGGACGGGTGGCGAACAAGTCCGGGGGTTAACGCACTCCGGCTCGCCGAGCGTGCGAGTGGATAGGCCGAAGCTGGTTTTCGTGTTGGCCACGTTCAATCTCGTGGGAGCGATCGTGCTGATGCTGGTGTGTGCGACAGAGTGGGAGGAATTCGCCACGCCAATGCCGCGGCTCTGGCAAGTTTGGGAGAAAGTCGATGCGGTGTTGGGATTTGTGATTTCGGCTGGACTGTTCACGGCGAGCGTCGGGATGTTCCTGTGGAAGCCGTGGGCGAGGAAGGTGACGCTGGGTGTCTGCATCTTCTGCCTGGCCACGGTGGTATTCGACGCTCCGTACACGGCTCGTTCCCTGCTCCCAGATATCTATGCGGAGATTCAGGCGGATGTGGTCGCCGAAGGGGGCGACCCGGATCAGCAGGATTTCGTGACGTTGGTGATGTTCACATTTATCGGCGGCTTTGCCGTCCTCGCCCTGACGTGTCTGATCGGGCAGCTCGTGTACTTCACTCGGCCGCGAGTCGTCGCCGCGTTTGAATCGCAGGGCGAGAGCTACGGCAAATTTCTCCAGTGGTTGTTCACGGGCACCGGAGCCGTGGTCGGCCTGCTGAGCGTGTTCGGGCCACTGGCTCTGTTACTGGGAATCACTGCGTTGTTCGATTCATCGGGCGGAAACACATCGCATGAGACATTGACCGATCAGACTTCCGCCGTACCTTCACTGGACACCATCACTAGCGGCATTGTCGCAAAATTTACAGTGCCCGCCGGTCAGGTGGCTGTCTTTGAAATCGTGACTCGCCGAGACAACGCTACTGTACCGGTCCCGCCTCATTGCGGGTACGTCATAGCTCCGCAGAACGCATCCCTTGAAGGGACATTTCTCTGGTCGCCAGTTCTTGAGACAGAAGACGCAGAAGACATGAGCAAACTCTGGAGCCTGGAGATCATGACCGGCGGCGGAGGCGGCGGATACACAGAAGGAGCAATTCTGCCGGATGAGTTGAACTCCGCGGTCGGCGCGAGAAGTCTCGGACTTGGACTTCTTGCACCGAATGAGGAACTAATCCACTGGGGAACCGCTGACACAAACAACCTGCCGGCCGACGGATTGATCGGGTTCCGCGTCACCGTGACGGCCCACGGACTGAACACCAGCGGATCCGGTACGGCGCATATCGACTGGAAAAAGGCCCAGTCCGCACAGTCAACAACTCGCCGCAAGCTGCCCGATGGTCCTCCCTGAGAGACACCGTCGTCAGTCCGGCGTCACCAACATTAGAGCGGTTCCATTTCAGGTCTGGCGGCACACGAGGCCCTGCAGTCGCGAAATTGTAGCTGAAGTCGTGAGACTTCAGACCGGAACTCTCACGAGTTCCGCTACACACATTCTGGAACCGCTCAAGTCGGGTCAGGCGGCCCAGGAACTGCAGTGCCTCGGCAACCGAAATGGCATGCATGCGCCGAATGGCTGGAGGCGAAGTACGGTGACTGGATTTCGCCAGGTCGAAAAGTCACTTCGCACCCGGTTCCTGCGAGTCCGGCACCATCGCTTTACCAGCTTCTGTCGCGTGCCCTGCCTGCTCAACAGCACCGGAATCCACCTGGAGATCTTTCGCATCGGCGAGCTGTTTTTCGAGCACTGCGGGATGAACATAACTGTGCCGGTCGGCCATCGTCAGCGGTTTCACGACGCGCACATTGTTCTTTCTTTCGAGCGGTGGATTAATCCTGTTTCCCGCCAGCGTCACTCCGTCATACACACTCCCGCGTGTCAGCGGACCGACACCCAGCAGCCAGGAGTCTTTCGCATCACTGCGCGCCACCGCACTGCCGGACTGCCAGACTGGAACTCCCGTCTCGCGGTGATAAGCGAACACGACGATTTTGGAAACACCCATAGCGCCGTTGCGTTTTCCCACGGAGATTTCCGGAATGCTGGGCATGATCGGCGCTCCGCTCAAAGCTGAAGCCGCAGCACCGACTCCGTTGCTGGACGGGATTCCGTACGTGACTTCCATCGTGTCCGTCCCCAGTGCACCGACGCGCGCTTCGAGAATGTAGTCCGCGTCTGTCCGAGTCGTCTGAATTTGACAGCCAGCTGTTGTCAGCTTCTGACGCATCGCGCTGATGATGTAGTCCGAACTGATCGAGATGTTCGTACCCTTGAATGTCCGCATGTACTCCGTGTCCAGGTAGATCTTCCGACCGGCAAGCGGTGCGAGGTCCAGCTGGTCAATCGCGTGATCAACGGAGTCCGAAAGCAGCAGCTGTTCTGTTCCGTTTCGCTGAATCGCTGTACCGCAGCCGACTGCTGACAGCAGGCAGCACAGTGCAGCGATCGATTGTCGAGTCACAAACCATTGCACGAGCGTTGTTCCGCCAAAGATTTCTCTCGGAAGCAGCATGGGCATTCCTGCGCGTCGCCACAAAGTCGAATCAGAATGTCCGACCGACATCGGAATTCAGGATTGCCGCGCCGCGAAGTCTATTCCGGACGCCGACGCGGCCTGGACCCAGGAACGCTCGAAACCGTGTCAGCCGTGGATTCCAATTCCGTGAATGAGTCGACTCCTGCAGATTCCGCGGAAGCGAGCGTGGACTCAGGCAGATTCCCCCGGACATTTGAGATCAATCCTGCGGGCGAATCCTCCGCTGCAAAGCTCGAACGCACCGCAAACTCCAGTCCTCACACAGGTTACAACGACTAGTGTACACGCCCTCATATCCGGAACTTAGATCCGGACGCGCTGGAAGATGCTGCGCTCAAACATGTTAGAGCATGACCGAAACGGCACTCGATCGTGCCGAAAACTCTTTTTCGGTTGGAAACTAAGGCCCTCACACCACTTGCGCTGTTCATCTGGATTCACAGTTCCGCACCGATAGGATCGTCGGTACTCGCTGGCAAAAGCGAGCCGTCCGGTTGCCCACAGGAGTTCGACGGGCAACCAAAACTCCTTCCAGAATGGATGCCCGTCTCAGTCAGGGCGGCTCACCTCGAGCTGCTCTGATGCAGAACAAGTGAAATCAGCTCAAACACGAGTTTGACCAGCAGCACGTGTTGATGCTTGAGGACTCTTGAACCACGGGTGCAGTCATGTCCCATCGAAATTCTTCCCGCCGAACGACATCCCCAGTCCGTTCAAACCTCCAGGCAACTCGTCGTGGACGAGGCACCGGTCGCCGGACTTCCGCGCGCCCGGCGTCGGCACACCAGCACCGAGGTGACGGACTGGCCGACGGCCGCAGCTTTGATGCACCGGAAGTCTGGCACGAACCCCTTTCCGCTGACGCCTCGTCGAATGAGATGATTCTGAAGATCGTCACGGAGCCAGCCGGTCGCGGCTACATCCATCCGGTGTCAGCCGATGATGTCCGCGAGCGAGTGCTTCAGTTACCGGCAGGGTATCAGCACAAACTGGAAGTCGTACAGTTCAGCCGGATGACTCGTAAGCGTCGTCTGTTTCCCTGCTACGGTCTGCAGTGGGGCTCGGCCGTCTACTTGTATCCGATCGAGGAGTCGCTTGAGGAACTCTACTTGCGCAGTCCACGACCGGCTCAGCGGATCGAAACTGAAATGTTCGGAGGCCGCTGGGTGCAGGATGGCAATCTCTGGCGGCTGCACTGGACCGAAAGTGCGATCCGCGATTTCTATCTCAACAATGTGCTGATCCACGAGATCGGTCACATCAACGACGACCGCAACACCAGCTTCCGTAAGCGCGAGCAGTTTGCGGACTGGTTCGCAGTGGAATACGGTTATCGCGCGTCACGAAACGCAGCTCGGTAGTCGGTCAGCGCCACTTTGTGTCACGAAATCTGCTTCGGCAATGGTCTACGGCATCGCAAAAGTCCCTTCTCCCCTGATTCGGGGGAGAAGGTGGCCGATAGGCCGGATGAGGGGGCATTCCCGGCCATCGGCGAAACGCTCGGCCCGGACGTGGCCAGGCTGCCTATTCCGCGGACCCCGCAATCGACGTCGACACTTCGACAGGCGGTTCGAGTGAAATCAGCCGCCGGGCTTCTTTCAGCAGGAAGTCCGTGTCCTTGAACGGGTCGTAGCTGATGTCCTGCCAGCGGATTCTGCCTGACGCATCGACGACAAATGTTCCGTGCAGCGCCGACTTTTCGAAGTCATCGTAACAGCGGTACTGTCGAAAGACGGACATGTCAGGATCGGCCACCAGCGGGAACGGGAAACCGCCTTCGAAATTCTCGTAGGCGCGCTTCAGGTCGACTTGTTTGTCAGTGCTTACTGCGACGATGTCAAAGCCGGACTTCCGGAATTCGGGATAAGCCTTCGCCATCGCCTGCAGCTGCTCGGCACAGTGCAGGCAGCCGTAGCCAAGGTAAAACACGACAATCACCGAACGGCCTCGGTAATCGCTGAGTGAGCGAGTCTTGTCATCGACATCCGGAAGAGTCCAGCCCGGAGCGGCGAGGGGAGACCAGCGGAAGGGGCCGAGTGAATCCAGATTCGGCCGGCTCCCGATGTCCACGGGCATTTCGCGGGCGACGCGCCAATCCGCAGTGAAACCGAACTCGGCCGCGATCGGAGTCAGACGACTGAATGGCCGGACATCGAGATCGATTGTCGACGACAGTTTCCGCAACAGTTCAAACGAAGCCCGGGCCTCATCCTTTTTTCCGGCGGCGAACAGCACTTCGACCTGAGCAGCCAGTGGACGCACTTCGCCGGCGCTGGCGTTGACGTTGTCCGCGGCTTTCTTGATCGCATCGTCGGTCTTGCCGGCTTTCACCATCTGTAATGCAATGACTTCCCCGGCAACTTCAGCCCTGGTCAGCAGATCCAATGCCTTGTCGTGCTCACCGGACAACGCTGCAACGAGTCCGTCGATTTCGAACCGTGCGTTTTCCAGACGCTTCAGCGTCCCCGCGAATTTCTCTTCGGCATCTTTCCTGGCCTTTTCAATCATCGGCGCATCCGATTTCGCTTCGGTGGCCTTCTTTTCGGCTTCCGTGATCGCGTCGGTCTGCTTCTGCTTTTCGGTTTCGAAAAGTTTCTGGAAGCGATCACGAATTACGGCCGACTCCGAGGTCCGGCCCAGCGCTGCATACGCCGATCCGATCGCCCGGTCCCGTCGCTGGTCCTCTTCGGAGTCGCCCGAGTCTTCCATCCACACCGTGCCATCCAGCGCAGCCAGTGATTCATACATTTCGAACGAGCGAAGGACCTCCAGCAGGCGTTGCCGGCCATACTTGAAACTTCCGGATCTGCCGATCGTGTTGTATTTCGGATGCCGCGGCAGACTGATCATGTTGAGCGCCAGTGCTTCAGCATCATGAACCCGGCCGATCGAAATCAGGTTGCGAATGCACCATTCGTTGTTGTGAGCAAAGTTGTGAATCTGATCGGGCAGGATCCGATCTTCCATCATATGGCCGTGGTCGACTCGTGCGGATGCCTCCTGCTGATACACGGCGTCGTGATAGCGGTGCAGCTTCGAATAGATATGCCCGGGCATGTGCCACATATGAGCAATCGTGGGAGCTGCCAGACCGCACAGCGCTGCGGACTGCAGAGCCAGCTCAGGTTTTTTGCCGTCCCACAGATGAATGCGATAATGATGAATCGGATGCAGCGGTTCGCGGTCAAGTACGTCCTGAATCATCGAATTGACGGCCAGGAACGACGGCATTTCCAGGCCCTCGCGTTTTCCGGACCAGAAAAACTCACACAGGAATGCCCTCGTTTCAATGTCATCAGGAAACTCAATCAGCAGGTCTTCGAGGTCGCTGACATAGCGTTCGGCGCGTTTCTTCTTTTCCTCGTCCTTGCCATCACTCGCATTGATGTAGCGATCAAAGGCTTCGATCAGCAGCAGTTCGCGATGCCCGGCTTTGTCTTTGCGTTTTATGGCCTCGGCGATAAACCCTTTGGCACGAGTGCCATTGCCTCGATTGGACATCGCCATACCCCAATACGCCGCCGCACATTCCGGATCCAGAGTCGCAGCCTGACGGAAGGACCGCTCGGATTCGAAGTACCAGAATCCGTGCAGCTGGGCGACTCCCTGTTCAACGAACCTGCGAGCTTCCTCGCTGGCCGTTGTGACAGGGAAGCGGACCAGTCCCACACCGTCCATCAGCCGGGCTGCCTGGCGAGGCCCTTCATCAAAGATCTCGCCGTGGACGGAGTGGCCTTCCTTTGTAGTGTCGGGCTTTGCAGCGTCTTTGGCAGCGTCGGCCACTGCCACTGGCTCCTGTGAGAGGAGCTCAGGCACAAAAGCAAATCCCACGAGCATCACGGTGACGAACCAGGTGCAGCGAGCGATGACTGGCGATGGACTAAAACGATTCGTGGCGGAGGCGTCTCGCCTCTGATTTGCGGCGGGACACATCAACCACGTGCGGGTTTCAATAGGCAGTCGCGGCATGAACAGTTCCTGGCAGGGTGGGCTTTGGTTGGCAGGCATAGTGCAGCTTGAGCACTGCAATTGTGTCGGCGAGAGCCTCTCTAAACAAGCAGCATGGCTGATTGCTGCGTCAGTCCGCGGCGGGTTTCCAGGTCCATTCCATCGATTGGTCTTTGCCGTTAAACGACAATGCACGGCGAACGGCTTAATGTTGGCCCGCCGCTCCGTCGGCGGGTACTTTTCTTTTTCGACTATTCCGGCGGAATCAACCGTATGGCTCGAAGATCCAGCAAAGCGAACGGTGGATTCTCCGGAGCAGTGATGATCAACTGCCCGCGACCGCGATGCAGGTCGATCGTCCCAGCGGTCCACGTTTGATACGTATCCCATGAGCCGCTGCCCGGAACTCGCGCGGTGAGCATGCGGGTTCCTGTGGAAAGACGAATCAGGCTGCCAGCCGTGCCGTCGTCGCAGGCGAAGTCGAACTCGACCGTCCAATGACCGGATCGCGGAACATCAAACGTCCATTTGGCGTAGTCTTCCGTCGAAGACCAGTAACCGAGGTTTCCGTACTTCGGCTCGAACAAAAGACTCGGTCCGTAGATCTCGGCAGCCGAGGCCGGCAGAGTGACCGTTCCGTCAGCGTTGGCCACCACGAACTGCGGTGAATTGCCCTCGAAACGCTTCCACGGAGTACCCGCGGACTGCACAAAGGCAATCACGTTGGCGAAATCCTGCGCATTAATGTCCTTTTCGATCCCTTCCGGCATCAATGATCGCTTCGATCCCAGCAACTCGTCGATGTCGTCTCGTACGACGGTCAGTTCCTTCCCCTCACTGCCAACGAGAGTCAGGCTGCCGCCGGTTTCTCCTTTGAGCATCCCCGTGTGCTGCAGCCCGTCTTTTGTGACGACGGTGTACACCAGGAACTTCGTTTCCACAGCGCGATTCGGGTCCAGCATGGCGGTCAGCAGTGATTCGGTCGAACGATCCTTCAAAGCTGAAAGATCCGCGCCGATCTCTTTGCCGACGTCCTGCAGCCTGTGGCAAATGCCGCAGCGCTTCTCGAAGATTGCTCGTCCTGCGACGGCATCGCCCTTCAGAGATGCCAGCTGTTCGCGGTAGGAGTCAACGATCTCCACGCGTGTTGACGTCATATCCCCGCTGAGCAGCTTCTTCGCCCGGTCTGCGATTTTCTCGCTGCGATGGTTGACCAGCCGGTCCCTTTGAACGGCGTCGAAATCCTGTTGGGACAACGAGCCCTTTTCAACCGCGTCTAACAAGCGGTTGATGTTGATCTCCCGATTCGTAAAATTCTCGATCGCGGCTGCTCGTATTGCCGGCACATGGTTCTCCCAGGTGTCCAAGAACCTGACAACAGGACTAACAACGTTTCTGTCCCAACGTGCTGTCGCCATCATCTCTACACCTGCAAGTTGCACCTCAATGGGATCGTCAGAATCCAGAAACTCTTCAGGCCGCACATAGTCACGCCATGCAAAGATGTTGATTGCCGTCAGCAACCGAATCGCAGCGGCTTGTCGCGCCGGTTCAATGTCATCAGGACGCATGAGATTGCTCAGTTCCAGCTCCGGAGCGTCGAGCGCATTGGTAATGGCTTCCCGGGCCATGAATTCCTTATGTTCAGGACGGTTGAGGCTGTTGAGCAGCTTTGTGTGGTACTGCATTTCCTCGATGGTCATCTCATCGTTGATTGTCTGGAGGTAGTCGATCAGTGGCTCTTCCAGCTGATCAAAGCGGCCGAATCCGGCCAACTGTTCAATCAACAATGCCATGAGTTGGTGTCGCCGTTCCGTTGCAGGAACCGCAAGCGTCTCTTTGAGAATTCCGCTGATATTATCCGGCGTCAGTGATGACATCGCAGCGCTGCGCAACATCGGCTCGTCAAAGTCACGGTGAAGAAGTTGAGCCAGCAGGACCGCTCCGGTGTCGCCTTTGGCTTCGCCAAGGCTGAGGATGAGCTGCAGGCGGACGGCAGGGTCAGGATCGACGGCGAGCGATTTGAGGCTGGCAACTGGGTCGTCTATGTTATTGGCAAGCGCGTGCTCCATGAGCCGTATCGCCGCGATACGCACCTCAGGTGATGGATCATCCAAACCGTGCTCGGCCGTCCAGTGAATCAACTCGTACCCGAAGACCGTTTCAATCGCATTCAGTGCCTGAACACGAATCTTAGGTTCCTGGTGATAGAGCCCTAAATCCAATTGCACCATTGGAACGCCGTTGATACCTACTTCAGCCTTGCGATGCTGCAGAATCCTCTGCGCCGCGTCTCGCCACCAGCCGTTCGGACTCTCGAGTCGTGCGACAAGCTCCGCGATCGGGATTTCATTCCAAGGTTGCGTAAAGTAGCCGCGAAGATCGTGGATGTACGGTTCGGCTGCTCCTGTCCCTTCTCCCCCGAGATCGGGGGAGCCGTTCTCGCTGCGTCGGAATGTTGAGTTTCCGACGCTGGCCGAAGGCCGGATGAGGGGGTTTGACGCGGCCGGTGCATCAGCGTTGATCGGCTCAATGTAGCCATCACGCTCCGCGTGATGAGCCACGGTCTCAGGCACGATGTTCGAAACCGGCACGCTGCCACGGTCATGCAAGGCAGGCTCTTGTGGGCTCGTCACGGGGACCGTGACGGCTACGCTGGATTCCAGCCGACGGAGCGGCTGGTCAACAGTAGATTCCCCGCAACATGCCGATGTCGGCACGATGCGATAGATCCGCCCACGGTCATTTCCCGCGTAGAGATTCATCTTGCGCTGGTATTCCGGCGGAATCCACTCGGGATGCTCGATCACCGCGCGGTACATGTCGGCCACCCAGATGGCTCCGTCCGGGCCGGTGCGGATCATCGTAGGGCGGAACCAGTTGTCGGTGGATGCGAGGAACTCCGACTGCTGTTCATCGGCCGCACGTTCGCCTTTACAGTTCAAACCATCACGAGTCATCACCAATCGGGAGATCAGGTTATGTACAGGTTCCGACGTGAACGCATTGCCGTAGTACTGCTCACCGAGCAGCGAGTCGCGATAAATCATCGTGCTGCACGCGGACGTGAACCGATCGGCGTATGCGAAGTCATTGAACCGAGCGAGCGTGCGACTTGTCGGATAAACCGGAGCGGCTCCGGGAATCGTCGATACCGGTGCCGTGACCTGGGAAATCCCTGCGTGTGGATTCCGTCGGACGTAACGATCTTCCAGCACATACTGCCAGATCGGATTCGAATTGTTGTTGCCGAACCAGTTGCCGAAGTCGTCGCGTTCACGACCGAATTGAGACTGCCCGCTGACCGCATCGAACTGGTTGGTGTCAGGGTGGATCCGTAAGTCGCGCCCCCTCAGCGACAGGGCGCTAGCCCTCGGTCTCACGTTGAGCTGCGGCTCCTCGACACCGGCGGCTAGCGCCGTGCCGCTCACGGGCATAAATCCTGTTCCCGCGATTTCTCCACTGCTGTCGCCGTTGGCCAGATACAGCCAGCCGTCGAGTCCCCAGCGGAGTCCATTCACTCTGTGCTGCTGATTGCCTTCTGTGAATCCTGTGTAGAGCGCTTCACGGATGTCCGCGGCACCATCGTTGTCGGTGTCTTCCGCGTAGAAGATCTCCGGAGCCATCGTGATGATCGCTCCGCCTCGCCAGCAGTGAATGCCGTTGGGAAACTCCAGTCCATCGAGAAACGTGGTTCCTTTGTCATAGACACCGTCCTTGTCGGTGTCTTCAAGAACGCGAACGCGACCGGAAGGGAAAGCGGAAAGCGGAAAGCGGAAAGCCGAATCGGTGGTGTCCTGAGTTTCGCCGCTTTCCGCTTTCGGCTTTCCGCTTTTTTCTCCACCCGGATAGTCCCCCATCTCAACCACCCACAGCCGGCCGCGTTCGTCCCAGTCGAAGGCTACGGGGTCGCGGATGAGTGGTTCCGAAGCCGCGAGCACA
>JANNGQ010001351.1:0-2817 GCA_031403975.1 Planctomycetota bacterium | reverse complement strand
CGTGTCGACGTTACTCTCGGTCCTCTGCGCCGTTGTCGGCATCGAATTGGTCCGTACCATGTGGATGTGGACTCAGCCCGGCACGGAACCGCAGGCCTCTGCCTTGCTGGAGATGTTTGGCGGAATCTTTTGAGTCCGGGGACATCCGTGGTTCGAACACATTCCTCCGAGAGGACTGCGGTGGATCCGCCGTGGTGGTGTCCACGCCGACAGCTCTGACAAATGGCATCGCGACGAATGGCGGTCGCCAAGGTCGGTGGTATTACGGCGGTAAGTGCCGGGCTCGTTGTTTTACCCTCAAACCAACAATAGAGATCGAACGCATGATTCACGAAGTCGCCGGCGACATTCTGTTGACGAAAGCTCACGCAGTCGCACACGGTGTGGCCCCGAACGATCACTTCGACAGCGGGTTGGCACTGGCCCTTCGGGAGCGATGGCCGGCGATGGCCAGGGACTTCCGCCATTACGCTCACCAGACGCACGCCAAGCCTGGCGAGCTTTGGATATGGGGCGGCGTCGGTGGAGTTCGGATATTCAATCTGCTCACGCAGGAGGGGGAGCACGCACACGGCGCCAAGCCCGGCCGGGCAACACTGGCCAACGTCTCTCACTGCCTGCGCCGGCTCCGGCACGAACTGGAAAAAGGAGACGTCGCCAGTCTGGCGATGCCGAAACTGGCCACCGGTGTGGGGGGCATGGAATGGTCTGATGTCCATGCTCAGATCGTACAGCAACTGGGAGACCTGCCGACGCAGATCTATCTCTACACGACTTATCACAAAGGCCAATCGGCCAACGAACCCGGGATCTAGATCCGTCAAGATGCTTTAACTGACCGGGACCGCATTGCGGTTTCGCGCGCCAGGAAACCGCCCGACATCACGACAGGATTTCGCGGATCACCTGACCGTGGACGTCGGTCAGCCGGAAGTCGCGGCCGGCGTAGCGGAAGGTGAGTTGTTTGTGATCGAAGCCGAGGCAGTGCAGCATGGTGGCGTGGAGGTCGTGGATACTGGTCGGGTTTTCGGCAGCTTTGAAACCAATGTCATCCGTGGCTCCGTAAACCGTTCCGCCTTTGACACCGCCCCCGGCCAGCCAGACGCTGAATCCCCAGTGATTATGATCACGGCCTGATTGCGGTTTGCCGTCTCCGCCAAGTTCAACGGTCGGTGTCCTTCCGAATTCACCGCCCCACAGAATCAGTGTGTCCTCAAACAGGCCTCGCTGTTTCAGGTCCGTCATCAGTGCAGCAATCGGCTGATCGATTTCGGCGGACAGTTTGCGATGAGCCGCTTCAATGCCCGAATGGTGATCCCACGGCTGGCTGGCTCCGTGCCAGAGCTGCACATAGCGAACGCCGCGTTCCAGCAACCTCCGAGCGATCAGTGTTTGTCTGGCGTGAACGCCCGTGCCGTACATGTCGTGAATGTGCTGCGGTTCGAGGCTGACATCAAATGCTTCGGCAGCATCGTGCTGCATGCGAAATGCCAGTTCGAACGACTGAATCCGTGCATCCAGTCTCTGATCAATCCTCGTCGCGCGATGTTCGGCATTCAAACGAGCCAGCAAGTTCAGCTGCCGCCTTTGAGCATCCCTTGCGATCTGCGGATGTTCAATGTTCTCAATGAGCTTACTCAGTTCCTTGTGCTGCGAGTCAACATACGTTCCCTGATACACCCCGGGCAGAAATGCCGATTGCCAGTTTTCGGTGTCCTTGATCGGCAGACCGTTCGGACACATTGCCACAAACCCCGGCAGGTTCTGGTTCTCCGTTCCGAGTCCGTACAGAACCCACGCACCCATGCTGGGACGAGGCTGCACGGAATCCCCGCAGTTCATCAGCATCAGCGAGGGTTCGTGATTCGGAACCTGAGCGTACATCGAACGAATCACAGCGATATCGTCTATGTGAGCGGCGGCCGTTCGGGAAAACAGTTCGCTGACTTCGATTCCGGACTGACCATAGCGGCGGAACTTGAACGGCGAAGGAAACGCGGCCCCCGTCTTTCGCTCTGTTCGCAGGTTTTCCGCGACAGTCCGGTCGGCGAACTTCGCAAGCAGCGGCTTGGGGTCAAACGTATCGACATGCGACGGCCCGCCGTTCAGAAAAAAGTGAATGACGCGTTTCGCTTTCGCCGGAAAGTGCGGAGCCTTGCTGCCCAGCACACTGGCCGCAGCGTCGGCACCGACCGCTCGGCCATCGGTCTGCAGAGCATGCGCCAGACCCAATGCCCCCAGCCCCAGCGCCGAGCGGCTGAGCAGGGACCTCCGATCGAGTGTGAACTGATCCGGATTCACACGGCGCAATTGTTCGACCTCGTAGCGCAGGGATTCGAGATGTCGCATGGGGCGGGCTCGGGACGGAATTCAACGCCAGATCAATCTGAAGCAACTCGGGCGAGTTGCTCGACCGGATTCCGAAGGCAGGAAGTACCCGAAATCGTAGCAGCACGCCACACGAAAGTCTCGCCCGGTCTTGAACGAGTGCTGACTTCTGGCGTGGGATGCTGTTGCAACTCAACCGAGCGCCGATCACTGATTGCGTCACATTCACTAAAGTTTGGGATTCCCATGATTCTGCGACCGTGGCCACCGGCAATCAAAAATTGGCGGAGCACTACTTCCGGAGGCAATTCGGACGCGCCGTCACAGGATTTTGAGCCACACAGACGCGGTTCCATGTTGTACTTGCGCGAACTGTTTCAATGGTAATCGCTTCCGATGTGTGCTTCCGTCTCGCATAATCGTGGCGGGCGAGGTGCCGTCGTGCGGTCAGATCAAAGGAGTTGGAACGATGCTGAATGTGTTGCTGCT
>JANNGQ010001350.1:0-11030 GCA_031403975.1 Planctomycetota bacterium | reverse complement strand
GTCCTGTCCGTGCCTGAGAAAAACTGGGCCGCATTCCACGCTCTCTGCGCTTCTGAAGGCGTCGAAGCCACGATCATTGGCAAGTTCACCGACACGAAGCAGCTTGTTCTGAAATACGGCCAACACAAGGTCGGCGAAGTCAGCATGCACTTCCTCAACGACGGCCGTCCGCCGGTGATTCGTGAAGCCGTGTATGATATCAAATGTAGCCCTCACGCTCTGCGTGAGGATAGCTCAAGTGACGACTCACACCACGCAGGCAGCGACGTCGCGTCAAACACCTCGGCGTCTTCAGCAAAATCAACCGGCGCTGTAGGCTCAATTGCAACCTCAGGCAATCATCACGCAGAGCGTGATGGCTACAATAAATCCGACTACACCGACGACCTCAAAAAGATCCTCAGCTCCCTCAACGTCTGCAGCAAAGAATGGATCATTCGGCAATACGACCACGAGGTTCAGGGCGGCAGCGTCATCAAACCTCTCGTCGGCATCAACAACGATGGCCCGTCGGACGCTGCTGTGGTGCGTCCCGATCTGACCTCCTCCAGAGGCCTCGTCATCGCCTGCGGTATCAATCCTCATTACGGCGACCTCGATCCGTACTGGATGGCCGCCTCCGCGATCGACGAAGCCGTCCGCAACTGCGTGGCCGTAGGAGCCGACCCCGACCGCATCGCGATCCTCGACAACTTCTGCTGGGGCAACACCGAGCGGCCGGAAACTCTCGGCACTCTCGTCCGAGCCGCCGTCGCCTGCCAGGAAATTGCCATCGCGTATGGCACACCGTTCGTCAGCGGCAAGGACAGCCTGAACAACGAATTCAGCTACGAAGAAACGGTTGATTCTTCCAGTAGGGTGGGACCAGCGAGCAACGCGAGCGCCGGCCCACCAGATTCCAGCCAGGGCTCGGTGGGCCGGCGCGTTGCTGGTCCCACCCTACAGTCCCGACGCAAGACAGTCGCCATCCCGTCCACGCTGCTGATCACCGCTCTCGGCCAGGTCGAAGACGTCGAGCACTGCGTCACCATGGACCTCAAAGGCCCTGGCAATCTTCTCTATCTGATCGGCGAAACCAAAGATGAAATGGGCGGCTCCCACTACAACCTTGTCAACAGCCTCAACGGCGGAATGGTCCCCACCGTTCACAACGACATAGCCCCAAAGATCTTCCGAGCCCTTCACCAGGCTATCAAACAAGGCTTGATCCTAAGTTGCCACGACCTCAGTGAAGGCGGCCTGGCAGTGGCCGCTGCGGAGATGGCGTTTGCGGGCGGTGTTGGAGTCGAGATCACGCTGGACGACGCCAGAAGCCCGGCTTTTTCAAAAAGCCGGGCTTCTAACCTTGCTCCCATCGCCCTCTTCTCTGAATCCAACACCCGTTTTCTGGTGGAAGTCGCTCCATCACAATCCGGTCAGTTGGAAGCAATATTCGGAAGCCTGCCAATCGGTCAAATCGGGACAACAACGACCTCACAAAGTTTCAGTGTGATCGGGCATGGCGTTAAACTAGTCGACGGTTCATTAACAGAATTGAAATCGGCCTGGCAGTCACCACTCGATATGTAAAACCTTACGCCAGAAGCCGGAAGCCGGGCTTCTACCGCTATTCGGAGACCGCCCATGATTACCACAGAACTTGAACCGCTGGAAACGCTGGCGGACCTGACGGAGCGGCTTGGCGACGTGCCACTCCACAGGATACGACTCCACCCATTCCCCGGCACGGCCACCATCGCGGACGTGATACGTCTGTGCAATGGCGAACCGAAATGTCTGTGCGAACTGGTGGATGGCGTGCTGGTGGAGAAGGTCATGGGACATCAGGAATCGCGGTTGGCTGCCCGGCTCTTATTCGAGTTGCAGAACTTTCTGAACGAGAACGATCTGGGCATCCTCGCGGGAGCCGACGGTCCGCATCAAATCCTCGCCGATCAAGTTCGCTTCCCCGACGTGGCGTTCATCGCCTACGATCGCATCCCCGATAACGCCGACCCGGCCACACCGGTGCCCGACTGGATTCCGAATCTCGCCGTTGAAGTCCTCAGCGCCGGCAACACAAAGGCCGAGATGAATCGCAAACTACGCGACTACTTCGCAGCGGGAGTCGAACTGGTGTGGTACGTCGATCCATCCGACCGCACCGTCCGCGTCTACCACTCTCTGGAGACCGTCGTCACACTGACCGAAGCCGACGACCTCGACGGCGAACAACTCCTCCCAGGCTTTCGTCTCTCCATCCGCGACTGGTTCGAACGAGCCTTCCGCATTCGGCCGAATGCGTGAAGCGTGCGTTTGAGTCTTTGGAACACGGTGACGTCAGATTTCAATGATCCAAACTTCTGACCGGCGTTTGCACTATTACCTACCTCGCCTGCGAGATTTCAGTTCTGGGTTGATTCAGTCGTTTCCGGAGCGGGGAGCTTGATCGCCTTCAACGCAAGCTCCGCAGATTTGCGAACCGCGTCGTCCGGGTCATCAAGGCAGTCGCGGACGAACGGTTACAGATGTTGCGCTCGACTTCGAAAATGCCGAACACATCGTAATGCGAACAGTTTTGATGAATTCAGCTGAATCACTCCTTTGGATTCCTCGTCTGCCGGTGCTTTGTGAAAGCATGATTCCTGCACTGCGATTCGCTGCGGAGCAGCGGAGAGAGGTAGCCTGTGGTGACAACCACAGGTTCTCAATGCGCCCGAGATTTCAAAAGCTCCGGAGGAGCGGCGGAATTGCGGCGATGAAATCTGCAATCCGATTCGTACGATGCCGTCATTCATCATCAACGGTTGCTGATGCGAATGCACGCGGTGTTGAGCCTGCCCGTTTCCTCGCTGCGGTTGGATCTTGTCCACCATCCGCACGAGGCGGATGGGGTCGCGGTAATGCACTGTGGATGGATGCGAATTCAGCGATCTGAAGACTTGTTCCGGACAGCCTGAGTCGTGTACTCACCGAATGTGCCGACAGCGCTGCCGAAAATTGTGACCTCCGGGAGTCTTCAGTCCAACGGCATCATCGTCGGCAGTCTGCTCTATCCGAACAATCCTCCGCGGGATTTCATGACTCATGTTTCGGATCTGCGAGTCGTGGTCCGTTCAAAACAAACCGCTCAGTCATTCGCGCTGACAATGGACCCGACGCCGCCGCGAGAAACCAAAATCGTGGAGGCAGACTGCAGCGGTTCGCCGTTTGTCGGAGTATTGCCCGAAGGCGACTATGAATTCGCCGGCTGGTATCTTGAACGCAGTGCCCACATGGGCACGCTGGGAGATGTGACTCTGTACGACTGGTCAACGGCGACCACACCGCTTTCGATCAGGGCCGGGGAAATCCGCTACATCGGGGAAATTCTCATCGAAGGACCACTGCGGACAACGAACGAAGTTATGAACAGGAAAGAATCGACTGGCAATCCTGCCTGCGCGATTCGTAACAGCTCGGAACGTGATCTCCAGATCGTTCAACGGCTGTACCCGACAGTGCCCTGGAACAAAACAGCGATCTCGATGGAACTGCTGCACCTGGAAGAACCGCCGCCGGTCACACCAGCCGCACCCCAAAACGATCTGCTCACGTCAATCTTCGGCCCGGTACCGCCGTCCCCGCCGTCTGATTTCTTTCCGGGTGTTCGCTGGTAGGGCTAAGGCATCGCACAACAACGAGTTGCCGGTGGAGAAGCCCGGCTTTTTGAAAAAGCCGGGCTTCTAATCCGTAGAGGTCGACGTCTTCACAATTTGCTATCATCAAAATCTGCTCGTCGGTTTGAAAGTACTGAAGAGAGAAACTCATGAGGAAATCTCAGGCTCTCGGGGTGCTCCTGCTCAGCGTCGTCACATGCTGCGGCGCAATGCTGCGTGCCGAGGAGCCGGGTCTGCTGGAGGCTCTGGAAAAATCCGGGGACAATCGGGCTCAACTGCTTCAGGCGATCGAAAGGGCACCGGACGACGAGAAGGCCGGGATGAGGTTTCTTGTTTCGAACATGCCCGACAGCGATCTGACGTCGCTGAGCGCAGAGTTCCTGCTTGAGAACAGCGCGCTCACCTGGAAAGCCCTTCGAGAATCTGCCTGGAAGGATTCTGTTCCTGAGAATGTGATCTTCGACAATCTCCTGCCGTATGCCAACATCAACGAACGGCGAGATCGGTGGCGGAAGGATTTCCATGAGCGATTTCACCTCCTGGTGGCTGACGCGAAAACTCCCGGAGAGGCGGCTGCAATCCTGAACCAGAAAGTCTTCCCGACGCTCAACGTGAAGTACTCAACGGGGCGGAAGAAGGCCGACCAGAGTCCGTACGAAAGCATGGAATCCGGACTTGCGTCCTGCACTGGGCTCTCCGTGCTGCTTGTGGATGCCTGCCGGGCGGTGGGCGTCCCTGCACGAATCGCGGGGACGCCGATGTGGTCGGACAAGAGTGGCAATCACACCTGGGTTGAAATCTGGGATAACGGCTGGCATTTCACCGGCGCATGTGAACCGACGGGCAATCAACTGGATCAGAGCTGGTTCATCGATCGGGCGTCCAGGGCTCAGCGGGATGATCGGCTGCACGCCATCTACGCCGTGACGTTTCGCCGGAACGGGCAAGCGCTTCCTATGGTCTGGGCTCGCGAAGTTCATGACGTTTACGCAGTCAACGTGACAGACCGGTATACTGCGATTCGGCAGCCCGTCCCCGAAGGGCACGTAGCCGTCAGACTCAGAGCTGTCGACCAGGACAGCGGACAGAGAGTCGCCGTGAAGGTCTCTGTTGCTGATGAATCAGGAATGACTGTGTTTGAAGGCAGGACCAATGATGAACGCTTTGACTCGAACGACCATCTGACGGCGTTTCTGAAGTCCGGTGCAGTGTTGAAAGTCACTGTTGCCGATCCGCCGGCAACTCACGGGTTCACAGTCTCGGCTGATGAGCAGCTGATTGAACTGAAGGTGCCGAAGGCTGAGAAGTCATTCGACTCCGAATGAGAATCCTGAAAGGCATTTCCATGCGTCCTGATCCGACGGAATACGCATCGTTCTTCAGCGGGTATGTGAACCTTGTTCCGGAAGCGGACATTGTGAGCGTGCTGCGGGATCAGCTGAACGAGATCCCTCAATTCTGGCGAACAATTCCTGAAACGGCCGCAGCGGTCGTTCATCCGCCGTATTCCTGGAGTATTCGGCAGGTGATGGACCATCTTGTCGATGGCGAACGGATCTTCGGCTATCGATTGCTTCGAATTGCTCGGGGTGACACGACTCCTCTTGCCGGATTTGATGAGAACTTCTACGCGACTGCCTCTGAGGAGCATCCGTGGCCGTTGTCGGACATCGTGGAATCGTTCGCATCGCTTCGCCGAGCCAACGTGCTGCTGATCAAAAACCTCTCCGATGCCGCCTGGGACCGGGCCGGCACGACGAGCGGTTCCCATATCACGGTGCGAGCTCTGGCGTGGATTCTGGCCGGACATATCCGCCATCACGATGAGATCCTGCGCAAGCGCCTTGCCGCGCTTTGACAATCAGTCGTTACGTCGGCCGCCCAGGAGCCCTGATCGCATCAGGTAATACAACAACGTCAGCAGGCTCGTCGCGAACGCTGCAACGTAGGTCAGCGCTGCGGCATTCAGCACGCTGCTGACACCCGATCGCTCCTCTTCCGTGATGATGCCGCTGGAGACGCACAATCGTTTCGCCCTCGCACTGGCGTCAAATTCGACGGGCAGCGTGATCAGCTGAAACAGCACGATCGTGCTGAACGCGATGGTGCCCAGGACCAGCAACGGTTTCAACTGCAGGACGAAACCCAGCATCAGCAGGATGTTGCTCGCGCCGGATCCAAAACCCACAACGGGAACCAAGGCGGATCGTACCCAGAGCGGTGCGTACGATCGAGCATGCTGGATCGCATGACCGGCTTCGTGACACGCCACTCCGATCGCTGCGACGGAGCGGCTTGCGAAGACCTGTTCGGACAGTGCGAGCGTCCTTGTGGCAGGGTTATAGTGGTCGCTCATGAATCCGCCGGTCGGGACAATGCGCACATTGTCGATTCCTGCTCCGTCGAGCAGAACCTGAGCCGCCTGTGCTCCCGTGTAGCCTCGGCGAGTTCCGACCTGTGAATAGCGGTGAAATGCGGACTTCACCATCAGGCTGGCTAACCCTGAGAGGACCAGACCCGGGATCAATACCATCAGCAGATATTCGGCGTTGAACATTGCGTACATGGCTGTGCTCCTCATTTCATCTGATGACGTCTCCCTGCCCTGCAGTTTCGGCAGCGTGCGTCACAGCTCACTGATATGCAATTCGTGTGCCTGGATTCTGCAGGTAAAATCGCAGCAAGATCAACGTCAACAGCTGTGTCAACGGTCTTCCTTTCGCAGGGAGCGCTTGATCTCGCCGATGTCGATGTTCAGGAAGTCCTGCGCGTAGTCGGCATCGGCCGTGTTGAAGTCATCCGTCGATGGCGGGTCCGTACGATGGACAGGTCCGGAAAGTTTCGACGGTCCGGATTCGGACTGAAGCAGTTGCCAGAAGTCCTCACTGTCTATGCATTGAGCCCGGCGGGATCGTGCGGCCTTATGCAGCCGGTGATCACCGGAAATGACCAGCACCTGGCGCGGACTGCTGTGATTTCGCAGCAGAGTTTCGATTTCGGTATCCGCATCTGATCCTGTCGTGGAAAACAGCACTCTCAGCGGCGACGTCGTGTTGCCGGCAGAGTCGGATGATGAAGCGGATTGTCCGTCGAACACGACGATGGTGTCTGCTGCAGCAGATTCGTCGAGCAGATTTCCGAGTTGCTTCACGAAGCGGTTCCGGCAGCGTTCCAGATCACCTGGCCCGTAACTGCTGCGTGCAAGTCCGGCGGCATGCATCAGGTTGTAGCCGTCGATGATGAGAAACAATCGCGACATCAGACTACCAGAGACAGCCATTTCGTCAGCAGCACCATGCTGATGACAACAATCCACGCCACGACGAACCCGATTGTTCCAGAGCGCGTCGCGGCTGGGAACTGAAATCCCAGGAAGGAAAGCGACGGGACGAGATCGTCACCTTCCGGAGGCACGAATTGCTCTGCGCGGCGGTTCTCGTCCGGCATCACCGGTGACCGGATGACCCTGTAGAAATGTTCCAGCTGATCTTCGGGCTGAGGAGTAGTCAGCAGGCTCGCGCTGACGCCTGCGAGCAGGCCGCTGCCGAGGATACACACGATCTTCCAGGCATCGATCATCGACAGACCTGCGGCACCGCGGACAAACATCAGATCCGTTAGTCCCGGTACTGTCCGGCGGATTTCTTCCGGAAAGTAGCCGCAGAGAATTCCCATCGCGGCCGCGGCGAGCGAGGTGCACCAGACCGCCGTCGTGTTCCAGCGCGTCCAGAACAGGCCCATCCACATACTGATGCCGAGAATGGCGGGAGTCTTGATTCCCAGTTTCAACGCGTCGGTCACGTCGGAAAACGTCGTCTGAAGCAGCAGTGCAGTGATCACCAGCACCGGGCCGCACAGGCGTGCGATCCTCAGGTAGTGCCGCGGTTCGCGGCCGGGACGGATGTGATGGCGGTACAAATGGTCGGCGAACAAGCCGCTGGCAACGATCATCTGAGTTCCGCAGTGACTGATCGCAGCGGCCAGAACCATGGACACGATCAGACCCATCAGACCGGGAAACAGACCACTCAGAAGATCTCGAACGGCTCGTCCGAAGAGACGGTCGGCAAAGGCCATGTCAGTCGTCTGAATGTCGGCGTGAGTTTCTTCGGAAGCGGACGACACACCGTTCGACGCCGACGTCCGAAGTTGTTCCAGCAGCATCGGCTGTACAGGATCATGCTGAAACTGCAGCGGGCTCGAAGGTCCGAGATACCAGGCAACACACGCCAGACCGGTCAGCGTCCAGATGACGGCCATGCATCGTTTCAGCAGGTTGCCGAACGTAAAGCCGATCCGCGAATCCAGTTCCGTTTTCCCGGCACCACAAATCGTCAGAATATGCGGCTGCACGATGATGCCGATCAGTGCGGCGATGGACAGCATGCAGAGATAGAACGGCGTGAACGGCTCCTGATCAGCATGAATCGCCGAGTTTGAACTGGCGACGAAATCAAACATTCCCGGCTTGAGGCTGTCCATGGAATGAAGCACACCAAATCCGCCGATGCGACGGAAAATTATGGGCAGCAGCAGCAAGGTCAGCAGAATCCTCAGTACACCCTGGATCGCATCAATCAGGATTGCGGAAGCCAGTCCTCCGACCAATGCACAGGACATCAGCATCAGGCTGAGTCCGCAGCGAATCAGCTCCTCCCCTCCAAGCGGCCTCCAAACCACCAGCGGCGGACGATCAACTGTCGGCGTCTGCAGGGCGACCGTGATATCAATGATCGGAATCTGCACGTTCAGCTGCGCCGAGAGTTGTCCGAAGTACGGAGCCGTCAGCGTGTCCAGCAGTCTTGCGCTGCCGAACAGAACTCCCGCCATCAGCACGACAGAAATCAGGACGCCATAGACGGAGTACAGTGCGGCCGTGCTGGCCCCGAACCGCATGGCAAAAAAGTCGGCCGTCGTCACGGCTCGCAGTCGCCGCAGGAGCGGAGCCAGGATCCAGTAAAAGGGCGTGATCGGCAGCCAGAGAAACTGCCACCAGAGCCCCGACAGCCCGGAGCGCCAAGCCGTCGTCATCACCGATGACTGTGAATCAGCGGCGGTACCGGACCCGAACGTAAACAAGACCAGCATGAGCCTGCGAGTACGGCGACCCCCGGTGAAGTAGTCGTCCGTAGACTTCGACCTGATCGCCGAAAACACAGCGATGGCGAACATCGCTGCGGCAGACACAGTCAGCACAATCCAGTCGGCCGTCGTCATTTCCTGCATTTCAGGAATCCGTGAAGAACGCCGCGGATTCAAACGAATCGTGTTCCGTGTAGCCGAACTTGTGAGACTTCGGAGCTTGCGAAGAAAACCGAACTCTCACGAGTTCGGCTACAGTACCTGAACTCCCGCAGAGGTGGCTCACAAAAACGACTCGCCGGACGATTGTACTGACGATCCTGAGCGAACGAAAGCAATCCGGAATTTGCTCAAAGATATACAGTCGTCCTTATACTTCTCGCGGCCGACACTGAAACATTCGTTGCTGTACCACACTAACCCGATGCGTCAGTTTTGACGTTGTGCTATTCGAGTCACGACAGGGACCGTCCCGGCGCGCCGGGATAGCCAGTGGCGTGAGCCCAGTGGCGTTCACTTTGTGGAACAATTGTCCCCAATTGTTCATCCGGTCGCAGGCGGAACAGTTGAGACAACTGTTCTACACTGTGGCGAATCAGACAAAGTGAGTGCCATTGGGCACACGTTACTGGCTTCAACCTGCAGTCCCTGTCGGCGGTGACCGTGAGAAGCAGATCAACTTTGCATCAGGCTGAGTGACTTTGGCAGCTCAACAGAACAAACCAGCCATCTCCGGCATGTCAGGACTGTACTCGGGCATTCGCGCCACCGTGATGGGCCTGGGTCGATTCGGCGGAGGACAGGCTGCGGCGAAGTTCCTGGCAGAGCAGGGGGCAGAGGTCACGCTGACAGACCTGAAGTCTGAAACGGAGCTCGCAGATTCGCTCGCCGCGCTGCGGGGTGTCTCCATCAGGCGATTCATGCCCGGTGGTCACCCGAACGAAGCATTTGAAGACTGTCAACTGTTGGTCGTCAACCCGGCAGTCAAGCCGGGTGATCCGCATGTTGTCGCTGCTGCGGATCGCGGCGCTGAGATCACAACAGAGATCGAATTGTTCCTCCGGCACAACCCGGCGTCGGTCATCGCAGTCACCGGCAGCAATGGTAAATCCACCACGACAGCGCTGATTCATCATCTGCTGACTCAACCCGCTCAGGCTGCCGGGCCGGTCAGGGCATGGCTGGGCGGCAATATCGGCATCAGCCTGCTGGACCGGTTGCCGGAGATGACGGCTGCGGATCTTGTGGTGCTGGAACTCAGCAGCTTTCAGCTGGAACTGCTTCGTCGAAAACGATTCCGCCCGAACGTGGCGGTCCTCACGAATTTCTCGCCGAATCACCTGGACTGGCACGGTTCCGAGTCGGCTTATCGGACCGCCAAGCAGGGGATCTTCGACGCTCAGACAATGGACGATGTGTCC
This sequence comes from Planctomycetota bacterium, assembly GCA_031403975.1. Taxonomy (GTDB): domain Bacteria; phylum Planctomycetota; class Planctomycetia; order Planctomycetales; family Planctomycetaceae; genus SXXK01. Next base: position 889 of record JANNGQ010001350.1, on the reverse strand, counting down.
ATCATGCCGTTGTCGACTGACTCTTCAGCCCCCTGGCGAACTCGAGGCCAGCGGTTTGAGTTCGGACTGCACGACACGGGCGAGGACGGTGCCTTTCTGGAACACGACACATTGTTGCTGAGGTCTTCGCGCGGCTCATTTGAGGACGCTGTCCGAATTGCCGTGCCGAGTCAGCTGCCGGGTCTGCACAATCGCCTGAACATCGCCGCCGCGGCGTGTGCAGCGTGGCAGGCGGGTGCTGATCCAGAGCAGTTTTCCAGTGCTCTGCAGTCCTTTCGTCCGCTGCCGCATCGCCTGCAGATTGTCGCCGAGCGAGCGGGCAGACAGTTCTGGAATGATTCGATCGCGACGACTCCGGAGTCTGCCATCATGGCGCTTAGAGTTTTTTCGAAGCCTGTTGTGCTGCTCGCCGGCGGATATGATAAGGGGCAGGATCTCAGCTCATTCGCCGACGAAATTCGCAGGCGTGTGGCGGCGGTTGTTCTGATGGGGCAGACGGCGGAGTCCCTCGGCGACCTGATCGAATCCCGTCTGGCGGGTGCAGGGTCCGGACCCTCCGAGGAAATCGGTGCAAGGAGTCCGGTTCAATTGAACAATGCCGATCGATCGGACGGCTGTCCGGTGGTACGACTCGCAAACGACTTTTCAGATGCGTTTGCTCAGGCCGTTGCACTCAGCCGTCAAGGCGGTATCGTGCTGCTCTCGCCCGGTTGTGCCAGTTACGGCTGGTTCCGCGACTATCGCGAACGCGGCGAATTGTTCACAAAGTTGGCGAAGGAATGGAGACCTGTCGAATGAGATGCGCGATTGAATTGACTCATCCTGTCACTGTGCATTCCGCTGTGGTGAGTATTCGGAGAAGACCTGCAGGACGTTCAACTCAGGCCGT
>JANNGQ010001349.1:0-4922 GCA_031403975.1 Planctomycetota bacterium | reverse complement strand
CTTGGCGGGATCGTCGGCATTCGCGGCCATCGCCTTCTTTTGCTCCCCAACCCATGCCGCATACTTTTCGGCGGAAACCACCTCGACCACCACCGGCATGAAACCGTGATCCTTGCCGCACAGTTCCGAGCACTGGCCGCGGTAGGTGCCTTCCTTCTCGGCACGGAACCAGGTATCGCGCAGGAAACCCGGCACGGCATCGGTCTTGACCGCGAACGCCGGCACCGACCAGTTGTGAATCACGTCGGTGGCCGTGAGCAGCATGCGCACCTTCTTGCCGACCGGCACCACCAGCGGATGATCGACCTCGAGCAGATAATTCTCGCCCTTGGGCGCCTTGTGCTGTTCCCGGGCGGTACCAGTCCGATCGCAAGGGGCTTTCAGTGGCTGAAGCTGATTTCTCCGATTCCCTCGCTGATGCAGATGCTGAACCTGGGATCCGTCGGCGGATCAGGTCTCATGGAACCCCGCAACGTGCTGCTGTGGTATCTCTCATTCGCAGTCCTGTTTATTGTCGGCGGCAGCTTTATCTGCATCAGGCGGTTGAGCCATTCGCTGCTGGATCAGTCACGGTCGCAGGGCTCCATCACGGACGAGCAGTCTCAGTGGATCCGGGCCTCAAGACGACTGCTGTTTGTCGTGGACCCGCAGCGCCGTTCCGCGGGGATTCCTCCACTGGTGAATCCGGTGATGGTGAAGGAATTCCAGTGCCGTCAGTTCGGGCGGATGCATTGGCTGCTGCGGCTGGTTGCGGGGTGCGCTGTGCTGTCGCTGTTGCTGACTCTGGCGGCCTCGCGAAGTACGGAAACTCGCGGAGTCGGATACACGGGGGCTCTGATCATCGTGCTGCAGGTGGCATTGATTGTACTGCTGACTCCGGGACTGGCCGCCGGAATGATCGCCGGGGAGCTTGAAGGCGGCAGCTGGAATCTGCTGCGCGTGACTCCGCTGAGAACCGGGAAAATACTCCGCGGCAAACTGATCAGCGTTGTTCTGACGCTGGCACTTCTGCTGTGCGCCACGCTGCCCGGTTATGCGGTGATCATGCTGATCCAGCCGAACCTCCAGCAGCAGGTCGTGCAGGTGCTCATCAGTCTTGTGCTGGCCGCTGTGTTGTCGATGCTCATCAGTGCGACGGTCAGCAGTTTCTTCCGTTCAACCGCTGTGGCCACGACCGTGTCTTACGGACTGCTGATCGGATTGTTTGCCGGGACAATGCTGATCTGGGTCAACCGCACAGCTCCGTTCGGATATTCGTTTGTGGAGAATGCGCTGCGACTGAATCCGATGGCCGCGGCGCTGAATGCGATCCAGGCAAACGGGTTCCAGTCGTATGAACTCATACCGTCCGCCTGGTGGATCAGCGGGGTCACGAGCGGTCTGCTGCTGGTGGTACTGTATCTGAGGACAGTCCGGCTGACTCAGCCGGATTGACGTATGTGCCGGACCGGGGTATGCGGATCCCGACCAGTCCGGATGTCCGCGGAAAGCTGCTGAAATGATTCTTCGTCCGATGTTTCTGTGCGTCATTCTCGTGAACATGGCTGTTGGCGCAGTATCTGTCGTGCAGGAATCCGTTGCGCCGGCACCTGTGACGGTGGCTCAGCCGGGCGATGATCTTTCTCCGTCAGGTTTCTGGACGACACCTTTGGCGTTGCCGGACGTTGTGCGATTTCGCCAGCTTCCGATGCGGATGTACCTCGAACCGCAGCTTTGGCCACCGGCTGTGCTGTCGGTTTTCAACGACCGGATGATTCCGCATTTCGCACAAGTCCTGCAGGAAGCCTCAGACGCCGAGATTCAGGAAGTCGCGGCATTGTCTCTGGCTCGCGTCGCACGGGAAAACCTCGGAGACATCCGCAGTATTGCAGAGGCCCTGAAATCCGTCATGCGAAAAACAAGCGACGACAAAGTGCGGCATGCGTGCGCCTTCGCGCTGGCGGCGGCCGATGTTTCAGATTCGGCCGCGGATCTGCTGCAGATCGCCTCGGCGGCGAGTGACGCGGAGCGAATCGTCATTGAGGCTGCTCTGGCCCGGTGGAAGTTTGAAATGGCGGGTGATCTCTGGAGAGCCCGGCTTGTCGGTCGATCTGAGACCGTCGCTTCTGTGCGGCTGGCCTGCGAAGGTCTGGCTGCACTTGAAGATCAAAAGTCCCTCAGCGCGATGGTGGCCATCCTGCGGGATGGATCGCTGGAGATCGCAAAACGGATGGCGGTCGCCAGAGCAATCAGCAGCCTGAATCCCCAGGAGGCATTCAGGGAAGCGACAGACCTGATAAAAGGTTCGGTCCCGGATCGACTGCTGACAGTTGCTCTGCTGGATCATCGGAATGCTGAATCGCACCTGCAGACAGAGAGATTGTGTGAAGATGTGTCGGATGCTGTTGCCGCGGCTGCTTGGCAGCAGCTGTTCGGGACGAATCCGGAAAGCCTGAAGGGACATCTGCCCTCGGGAAGAGTCCACAGGGATGCCGCGGTCCGCATGACGGCAGCCCGGATCATGCGGCAGTTTCCGACCGCGGAACGAGCGTCATGGCTGAATGAAATGTTCAGCGACCGTCACATTGAAGTCCGGAATACGGCTCGCCGCATGCAGGTGCAGACAGCCACAGAAAACACGGAGCTCCGGGATGGAATTGTGGATCTCGCGGTTGCGAGCCTGCGCGCTGATTCCGCTGACTGGCAGGGGATGGAACAGGCTCTGGTGCTGCTTGGCCAGCTGCAGGCAACTCAGTTTTCCGCAGAGTGTGTTTCAATGCTGAATCATCCCCGGCCCGAAGTCGCAGCTTCCGCGGCCTGGCTGATTCATCTCTATCCCGACCCCGCAATCAAAGAGCCCGTCGTGCAGCAGGTCATTGCGCTGGAAGCACATCTTCGCGATACGATCAGCCAACCGGATGATTCGGGGCTGCCACTGGGATTTCTGCTGCAGTATTGTGGATTGCTGAGGTATTCAGAAGTTCAAACGATCCTTGAAAAGCAATACGACAAGAGAGCTCCCGGAGGACCAGACATGCGAGCTGCTGCAATGTGGACTGTCGGACTGCTGCACGAACGGAATCCTGACCCGACCGTGATTGCAAAATTGGAAGGCCGGATCAATGACCGCAATCCGATGGATCCTGAAGCACCGCAAGTTCGCCGAATGTCTGTAATGGCACTGGGATTGATGCGGGCGAAAACTTCCATTCCGGTGTTGCAAAACGCATTCCAGATGGACGCGCCGGAAATGTTGATTCCTGGAATGGTCCGCCGTGTTCTGCCGCTGCTCGGCGAGCCGATGCCGGACGATTATCCGCCGATTACTCAGCTCGTCAACGGTTGGCGGCTGATGCCGGTCGAGAGCGGTTTTTGAGTCACACCTTCGACGGGAGCTGTAGCCTGTACAATCGTCCGGATCATTGAACGCCGATGACTGTCTTGACAGAGTGTCCGCCTGTAGTTCGACTGTTCCAGGTTCCTTGTGGGGCAGGCTTCCAGCCTGCCTGGATTCCTTGTGGGGCAGGCCTTCAATTTGCCTGGACCTGCAAAACACGTATGTGTTTTTGAATCAACGAGGCAGCCTGGAAGCTTGCCTTTTTGACGCCGCCTCGTTCCGCAGGAGCCCGTTCCTTGCACGCCGATCTGTCCTCAGCTTCAAGCGATTCTTCCTCCTCCGCCGGAGGTCCCTGGTACAAAGAACTGAGCCGGTATCACTGGTTTGTCTTTGTTGTGGCGGCACTCGGCTGGCTATTCGACACAATGGACCAACAGCTCTTCACGCTGGCCAGGCCGCTGGCGATGATTGACCTGGTTCAGGCAGAACCTGCAGATCCGCCGATCACAGAAGCGAATGAAACAGCCGAAGCATACAGCACCCGGATTGCTGAATGGGAAAAACAGCGAACCGATGAGCTGGGCGCAAAACGCAAGGAATACGGTGGCTACGCGACGTCCATCTTTCTGATCGGCTGGGCGACAGGCGGATTGATCTTCGGCGTTCTTGGAGACCGCTGGGGGCGTGTCAAGACGATGCTGGCGACGATTATTGTCTATTCAGTTTTTACAGGCCTGAGCGCCTTCTCCAGGGGATTCTGGGATTTTTGTCTGTGGAGATTTCTTACCGGACTCGGCGTAGGCGGCGAATTCGCTGTGGGAGTTTCTCTCGTCGCTGAAGTCATGCCGTCGCGAGCCCGCCCGCATGCACTGGGACTCCTGCAGGCATTGTCGGCGGTCGGAAACGTCACTGCCGCGCTGATCGGGATGGCCGGAACTTCGTGGCAGGTCATGTTTCTGATCGGCACAGCTCCGGCTTTGTTGTCGTTGTTCGTTCGAAGTCGCCTGAAAGAGCCCGAACGATGGCAGTCGGTGTCAGCGACTGAAGGAGTTTCAAAGCAATTAGGCTCATACCGAGAACTTTTCGGAGATCCCGAACTCCGCTATCGGGCATTGATCGGATTACTGCTGGCCAGTGCTGGCGTCATTGGATTGTGGGGCATCGGATTCTTCGCCGCAGATCTGCAGCGAGAGGTTTTCAAGCCGGTGTTCGAAGCCGAAGGACTCAAAGGACCGGAACTGGATGCAGCACTTAAGAAGTGGTCGGGAATCACTTCACTCGTGCTCAACCTGGGAGCGTTCTTCGGCATTTTCATGTTCAGTTATGTCAGCCAATATCTCGGACGAAAACCGACCTTTGCCATCTGCTTCGTCGGTGCGATGTTTTCCACGATGAACGTCTTTTGGAATCTGGGACGGTTTCACGGTGTCTATGATATTTTCTGGATGGTTCCGCTGATGGGCTTCTGTCAACTGTCGATCTTCGGAGGGTACGCGGTTTACTTCCCGGAGCTTTTCCCGACTCGACTCCGCAGTACAGGGACGTCGTTCTGCTACAACGTCGGAAGATTCGTCGCGGCACTTGGACCTTTCACCCTGGGAAAACT
>JANNGQ010001348.1:0-1979 GCA_031403975.1 Planctomycetota bacterium | reverse complement strand
CGCTGATTGAGTCATGGGTATTCTCTGGAGTGATCTATGAGAATGTTCTGGATTGGAGTGGGCCATCTTGATCATCCACGGCGCGATCGATTTGGTGTGCCGGCCCTTCGGGTCTTTTTCCTCTTCAGCAAAGTACCGGTGACTTACACCACCGGCTAACGATGTTTCGGCCCTCCGGGCCTAAGCTGCATTTTCAGCCTTTCGGGTCTGAGTCAAATTGAGACAGACGATGGTGTTTATCGTCACGGCGGTTTTGGCTCGGGCGTTTCATCCCAGAGACGTTTTGCTCGCGATTCCAACTGAGTGATGTCCTGTTCAAAGGATTGCATCTCATCCGCTGCACCGTCCCACTCGGTATTTGCGTCGACTGATAACTGATCCACTGCAGCCGGAGTTGTGCTCGTCGAAGATGAAATCGTTTGAGAAACCACCGCATCCTTGTGCTTCCGCAACCCCAGCCAACTTGCAGTGAAAGGCGCTGCGACCAGGCAACATATCGCAACAACGACAATCACAGTGACGCGGCGCTTCCCTCCGAAGTACGAGCGAAGCGAAGGGGAAACCGGCCGGCACTCGGGTGGAAGTTCGACCGTCGTCGGCTGTTGCACATGAGCCAGACATCGCTGAAGCAACTCAGCCACCTGATCGGCAGTTTGAAAACGATCGTCGAGTGACTTCGCGAGCATCCGATGGACAACAAGCTCCAGCCATTCCGGGATGTTCGGATTCACCTCACGCACGGGCCGTGGTTCGGTGTCCGTGATTCGCCGCAGAATGCCATAGCTGGTGTCGGCTCGAAACGGGGGACGGCCGGTACACATGGCGTACATCACGCTGCCGAAACTGAAGAGGTCGCTGCGGGCATCGACAGCATCGCCGCGAGCCTGTTCGGGCGACATGTATTGCGGCGTACCGGGGTGATGACCCGTGTGCGTCAGGCTGGCTTCGTCGCTGGCTCGGGCGAGTCCGAAATCGGTCAGCAGAGTTCGTTCGATCCCCATTTCCAGCAGGATGTTTGACGGTTTGACATCGCGGTGGACAAGCCCCTGAGCATGCGCCGCTGCCAGCCCCGCCGCCGTCTGCATTCCGATGCGCAGAATTTCGCAGATGTCCAGCGGACCTTCACGATCAAGTCGCTGCTGCAGCGATTCGCCCGCGACAAACTGCATCACCAGGAACGGTGCCTCTCCGTCCGTTTCTACGTTGTGAATCGCGACCACATGTTCATGCACAACGGCTGCCGCGGCGCGGGCTTCACGAGCAAACCGTTTGCGAGCTGCTCCGCTTCCCGACAGATACGGAGCAAGGACTTTCACCGCCACAGGCCGATTCAGTTCCGTATCGAAGGCCTTGAAGACCACGCCCATGCCGCCAGCGCCGATCAGCCGCTCGACTTCGTAACGTCCGATGCGACCGAGCATTTCCGGATGCGACGGCGGTGACAGAATCCGCCGAGCCATCGACTCCGTCCATGCCGACGGTTTTCGCTCCTGGCGTTGAGGACTCCACGGATGTTGCGATGCGTGATTGCCGATCTCCTTCGCTGCCTCCGCTGCAGCCACCAGCATCTCATGAGCCTCCTGCCAGTCGCCGTGTTCGGCCGCGAGTTCGCCTAGTCGCGACTGGCATCGCGAACACGCATCGACGTGTCGGGCTGCTGCTCGGCACTCATCGCTGTCTTCGTCGGCCTGCAGGAGGGCTCGCAGGTTTTCATCGCTGCAGTCGCAAGATCTGGTAATGCGTGTGTTCATGTGTGTGTGACGCGGGTTTCCTACTGTTGGCCTGCCGCTCCGTCGGCAGGAATTTCTTCTCGACGTGGATCGCTGTGAAATGCTTCACTCACCACTGAACCAAAGTCAAATTCCAGCCGGCGGAGCGGCTGGACAACAGCAGGAGGTCACTCCTGCTGTTCCTCAAATTGCTTCACAAGCTCACGCAGTCGAGTCATCACTCGGCTGCGCCCGATGTAAACATTGCCC
>JANNGQ010001347.1:0-3384 GCA_031403975.1 Planctomycetota bacterium | reverse complement strand
CTGCGCTGGGGTTTGCAGCAGCGGCCGCAGTGGCTGCTTCCGAAGCGCGTGCTGCCGAGCTTCTGGCCGGTGTGGCGAAGGCTGATATCAGCAATCGTGACGCCGGGCCGTTGAATGATCCGCTTTATGCAAAAGCCCTTGTGCTGAAACAGGGTGACACGATCGCCGTAATTGTCACAATCGATGCCGTGGCAATTGGCGGCATCGGCGGCATCGGCAACCAGTTCCTGCCCAACGTCCGTGCGGCCCTGAAGGCCGATCTGGATATTTCGTCGGCCAGTGTGCTGATCAATGCCAGTCACTGCCACGGAGTTGTCAGCGCCGACGTCGAGCAGCAGACGATCCTTGCCGTCAAGGACGCCTGGCAAAGCATGGTTCCCGTGGCGGTGGGTTCAGGCACTGGCCGTGAAGATCGGATCATGGAAAACCGCCGTCTGAGGCTGAAGGACGGCAGTGAAGCGGATGTCCGCCACGCCTACTCAATGCCGGCGGATGAAGACGTCGTCGGAATCGGGCCGGTCGATCCGGAGATCGGTCTTCTGAGAATCGACCGTCTTGACGGGCGGCCATTGGCGGCCGTTTACAACTTTGCCTGCCATCCGATTCAGGGCGTGGCCAGTCGAGGCAACACGGCCGACTTTCCCGCGTTTGCGTCGCAAGTCATCGAAGAAACCCTGGGCGATGGCGCTCTGGCATTTTTCATTCAGGGCTGCGCCGGGGACATCAACCCAGTGCTCTACAAGGACGTGCATCAGCCTCGTGATTCTGAACCGTTTGGCAGCATGCTCGGCCTGAGCGCTATGCGGGGAATCCGCGAGATCCGGATGGAGGAGGCGGCAGAACTGGAGTTAATTGCAGAAACTCTGTCGCTGCCGCGGGCCGCTGATTACGAGCAGCGGATCAGTGCTGTTCAGCAGGAACAGACGAAGCTGCTGCTGTCGCTGAAAGGTACGAGTCTGAATCTGAAGACGTTTGTACCGCTATTCGTGCAGTACAAAGTGTCGGGAGAGTTTCCGTCGTATTATTCCCATCGCTATCTCAAAGAGCGGGCGGACGGACGCGAAGATCTGGCGAAAATGGATGCTGACAACAAGGCCAACATGGATGCCTACATCAGCAACATTCACGTGATGGAGAAGCTGACTGTGCTGCAGACCAATCTCGATCTGTTGCGTATGCACCAGAAGCAGACAGTTGATTCAGGGAACAACGCTCTGGACGTCGAAGTTCATGGCCTGCGAGTCGGCGACTTTCGACTGGTGACGTTTCCCGGCGAGCTGACCGTACAGATCGGGCTGAACATTAAGAAAGCGGCACCGCATCCTCTGACGTTCGTGGCCGGTTATACGAATGGATACATCTACTACACGCCTACCGCCGAACAGCGGAAGAATACGGGTTATGCGCAGGAGGACTGCGACAGTCTGGTCGCGCCCGAGTGGCACAGACTGTTCGAGGATCACGTCGCGGCATTGCTGAACCGGCTGTAGGCGGCTCATTCTTGAGCCAAAGTCTGAAATCCTTGTGAAATATCCACTGGATCGCCGTCGGCAGATCGAGCGATCTTCGAGTCCTGTCGGACGTCCGCCGGCCTCGCGGGAATTCCAGGCAAGTTTGCTTTTGCGGCTCCGATAAGCCCCGTGGACACTCCGCCGACTCTGCGCGCGGAGGGCTTCAACAACCGGAACCGGACAATGCTCGCGATCGTTGGAATCATCATCGTCATCGGCTCGGTTCTGGCCGGGTTTACGATGGCAGGCGGTCATATCCTTTCGCTGATTCACCCATCGGAGATTGTCACGATCGGCGGCGCGGCGCTGGGTGCCATGGTCTGCAGCTCACCGCCGAAAGTGCTCAAGGACGTGATGCGCGGCCTGATTGCAATCCTGAAAGGCGGCAACGTCGGAAAGGTCACCTACAACCAGACCTTTCAGCTCCTGTACGAGTTATTTCGCATCGCCCGCCGTGACGGAATGCTGGCCTGGGAGTCCATCCTCATCGAAGGCCACGAACACGCTACGTTTAAGAAATATCCCAAAGTCTCCAACGATCATCATCTGCTGGAATTCATGACCGGGGCACTGCAGGGCGCGATGGAAGGCAATGACGCGGCCAACCTGCAGGCACTGCTCGATACAGAACTTCATGTCTTCGAAGAAGAACACCATGCGGCGGTCGCGGCACTGACACGCACGGCCGACGGTCTGCCCGGGTTCGGAATCGTGGCCGCCGTGCTGGGAATCGTGGTCACGATGGGTGCTATCGGCGGACCCGTCGAAGAGATCGGACACAAAGTCGGTGCGGCACTCGTCGGGACGTTTCTGGGAATTCTTCTGTCCTATGGCATGGTCGGTCCTCTGGCCGGGGCAATGGACGGGTTAGGACACGCGGAGGCCGCACTGAGAAGGACGGTCATCTCGGCAGTTGTCGGTTTCGCAGGCGGCGGCTCTCCGCGAGCTGTCATGGACAACGTCCGGCGCGGCTGCGGCTCGGGAGTGCGGCCCTCGTCGAAAGAAATGGATGAGATGCTGAAAGAAGTCGATGCCGGGAAGTAGTCGGAGTACCCTCAAGGGCGAGAGATTCTGAACGGAGATCTGACATGGCAGGTGGCGGCGGCGGTGCCTGGAAAGTGGCGTACGCGGACTTTGTGACGGCGATGATGGCATTCTTCATGGTGATGTGGCTGGTTTCACAGGACCAGAAGGTCAAAGACTCGGTCGCCAAGTATTTCGTGGATCCGATTGGCTACAGTCTGTCCGGTTCGTCGACTCGTCCCGCCGACTCGGCGGGACTGTTTGAGTCTGAATTCGCCGGCAACGTGCCGGGAGCAAAGAACCGCACATCCGGTCGCGGTCGTGGATCGATGAAGTCCCGCGAGAATATGGAGAACGAAACCGGCCTCGTGGCGGATTCGATCCTGGAGGACACCGGCAACAGTCAGAAGTGGATCGACGAAGCGCGCAAGCAACTGGCGTCAGCAAAGGACGCTCCCGCAGTTCAGTCGGGCGGCGTCACTGAAGAAGAAGTCGCGAAGCTGCTGCTGGCACGCAGGATGAGAGAACAGTTTACGTCCGATGCAATGGGTGCCACGGCAGGCGTTTACCAGGATCTGGTTTCGTCATCACTGAATCGCGTCGACTTTGAACAGCTTGCTGAAGTCGTCATCCGCACGAGTTCGGAGCAGAATTGACATCACTCAGCTGCAGCCAGTCAACGACCGCCGCGGCGGTTGCTTTGTTCGTGGCGAGCGGCACATTCTGGACGTCGCAGACGCGCATCAGTGCTGACACGTCGGGTTCATGCGGTTGAGCAGTCAGGGGATCCCGGAAGAACAGGATCGCTTTGATCTTTCCCTCAGCAGCCCGGCCGCCGATGATCAGATCA
>JANNGQ010001346.1:0-2113 GCA_031403975.1 Planctomycetota bacterium | reverse complement strand
GCGCTGCAGCAGCGCGAAAGTGTCTTTGTCGTCGAGGTGTGCGTTGACGTACTCCAGACTGAAGTCCGGATGCGTGCGGCGGACATTCTGCACGGCCTTGTCGAGGATCGTGAGGTTTCTCAGTCCGAGGAAGTCCATCTTCAGCAGGCCGACCTTTTCCACCGTCGGGCCGTCCCACTGAGTGATGATGTCGTCCTTGCCGGTGATCCTCTGCAGCGGGAGCACGGTATCGAGCGGCACGTCAGCAATCACAACGCCTGCGGCATGCGTTCCTGCACTGCGCGCCAGGCCTTCGACGGCCATGGCGTAATCGAGCAGTTCTTTTGCCGTCGGATCCGAACGATACGCCGATTTCAGGTCGGCACTTTCTTCGATGGCATCCTTCAGTTTGATGTTCAGCGTGTCAGGAACCATCTTGGCCAGATCGTTGACGCGCGACAGCGGAACGTTCAGTGCGCGACCTACGTCACGGATTGCGTTCTTGGCCTTCAGGGTCCCGTAGGTTCCGATCTGAGCCACATTGCGTTCGCCGTATTTCTGCTTGGTGTAATCGATCACCATCTGCCGACGGTCGCGGCAGAAGTCCATATCGATATCGGGCGGTTCGGATCGGCTGGGGTCGAGGAATCGTTCGAACAGCAGGTCGTATTTCAGAGGGCAGACGTCGCCCAGTCGCAGCAGATAGGCCACGATGGCTCCGCAGGCCGAACCTCTCGCTCCGCACGGGATTCCGTTGCGACGAGCGAACTCCACAAAGTCCCACACGATCAGAAAATAGCTGGCGTAGCCTTTGGAATTGATGACGCTCAGTTCGTACTCCAGGCGCTTCCAGTGACGTTCCGTGAGCTCGTCGCCGTAACGTTCCTGCATCCGCTGCTTGCAGAGTTCTTCGAGGTACTGGGTATCGGTCTTGTTTTCGGGAGGTCTGAAGACCGGATACAGCTTCCGGTCACTGAGCCGGATGTCGACTCGATCGGCAATCTCCTGAGACCGCGCCACGGCATCACTGAGCCCCGGAAACCATGAATACATTTCTTCCGGCGCGCAGACGTAGAGACCATCGTGTTCCATCTTCATCCGCTTCTCATCGTCGCGCGTCGTGCGCGTATTCACGCACAGCATGACATCCTGAACCCGGGCGTCTTCCTTTTTCAGATAATGAGCATCGTTGGTCGCGACCAGCGGCAGTCCCATGCGGTTGGCAAGATCCACCGTCAGATCCATGCAGGCTTTCTGGATCTCAAAGCCGGCGTTCTGGATCTCCATGTAGAAGCGGTCGCCGAACGTCTGGGCATACCATTCGACCAGCTGCTTTGCTTCGTCCTGATTGTCAGCCAGCAACAAGCGAGACAATTCCGAGGACGCACAGCCGGACAGGCAGATGATGCCTTCATTGCACTCCTGCAGCAGCTCCCGGTCGATACGGGGTTTGTAGTGAAAACCTTCCAGGTATGCCGACGACGACATCCGGATCAGATTGTCAAACCCCTTGCGGTTCATCGCCAGCAGAGTCAGATGCGAGGATGCTTCCCGCTGCCTGTTCGCACTGCGATCAGTTCGCCGTCCAGGGGCGACGTAGGCTTCGTAGCCGATGATCGGATTGACGCCTTCTTCCCGGCAGAATCTGTAGAACTCGATCGCTCCCGACAGATTCCCATGATCCGTGATGGCCACCGAGTCCATACCGCACGCTTTGACATGCTGCACCAGCTCCGGAATCCTGTTCACACCGTCCAGCAGACTGTAGTGCGTGTGACAGTGCAGATGAGCAAACGGGCGGGCCGAGCGTACAATCGCCGCGGGAGTTTCCGAAACCTTATCAGCCATGTCAGTCGATCCGTCGCGGAGATTCAGGAGTGCGTTGGCAATGCTCCGTGCAGTTTACCGCCGCGACCAGGCGATTCGTACTGTAGCCCCGTCGCTCCGTCGACGGGATCGCCTCCCCGTCCGGAAACGTCGGGACTTCGAATGCGTCGGCCCCCGAGAACCCGCTCATCCGGCCTGTCGGCCCCCTTCTCCCCCTGCCAGGGAGAGAAGGGACTCTGCGAAAACCGTGAGACACATGGTGCGTCCGGCGATTCAGAACACTCTCAGGTCTGCACGAGACCGGACG
>JANNGQ010001345.1:0-4042 GCA_031403975.1 Planctomycetota bacterium | reverse complement strand
CTGATACCGGGCTCCGGGAATCACATGCCACAGGTGACCCTGCACGTTGTTGGTCATGAAGAACTGGCCGTCTTCGTTGTAATCCAGCCCCCATGGATTCGTCGTGCCGTTGCAGACGACTTCGATCAAGTGCTTCGTTGGGTGGTATCGCCAGACGCCGCAGTTCATGAAAGGGCGTTCTTCTTTCGGAGTTCCCGGAACGCCCGGATACGACGTGTCGACGATCCCATGGCGACCGTACAGCCAGCCGTCCGGCCCCCAGATCAAACCGCTCACGAAATTGTGCCCGCAGTCCTTGCTCCAGCCGTCGAGCATCACGACCGGTTCGCTGTCCGGAACGTCGTCGCCGTTCTTGTCGGGGATAAACGACAGAGTCCCATCATGCAAAACCCAAAGACCGCCGAAGCCCCAGGTCAGACTGGTCAGCATGAAACCTTTGTCCCAGAACACTTTCCTTGAATCGTGGCGGCCGTCGCCATCCTTATCTTCAAGGATGATGACTCGGTCTCGCAGCTTCGCTTCATACGGCCCGCCGCTGTAGGTGTAGCATTCCGCAACCCACAATCGGCCTTTGTCATCGAAGTCCATACAAATCGGCTGCTGCACATCGGGCTCACCGGCAAACAGAGTCGCATTGAACCCCGGCGGCAGCTCAATCAGTTTCACCATTTCTTCCGGCGTCGGCGGATGCGAATCCGGAGGATCCGTGTTGAAAGCGGCCGGAAAATCATCATCGGCCGCTGCCGCGGAGGCGGCAGCGAAACACACAAATGCAGCGACGAGGCTGCGACCTACTGTTGTCCAGCCGCTCCGCCGGCTGGGATTTGCGCGCGCAACTGAAGCACTCTCGCACCGCACGCATGGCAACGCCCTAACGAATATCAAAGCGTCAGAATGAGCGACGACCCCCTCATCCGGCCTTCGGCCACCTTCTCCCCCTGCGAGGGGGAGAAGGGACTTCGTGACCGCGCTGAAAAAGGCGGTAACAATTCCTTTACGACGTTTTGCCGCTGTCCTCTGCAATAATGAACCAAGCCTGCCGAACTGATTCAGTAATGGTCGAAGGGCGAGCATCGGAAGGGGCGTCCTGTGAAACTGTGTCAGGCGAATTCACGCAATCGCAGTGTGACCAGGAGTCCGGCATTTGGCAACAAGTCCGACTCGTCGGAAATCCGCAGCAGACTTGTCCAGCGCGTCCGCGGTGCGATAAGGTGACGCGGCCTCACGAAGGCTTCGATCGCCGGAATGCGAATTCTCACTGAGCTCCCTGATGACCGATGCAATCAAGACGCCCGGGACTTCCGAGGACAGCCCATCGGCCCGCATCTTCCAGTGCGTCTGTGGAAATGAGCTCACGGTTTCGGGCATGTCGAAGCACACGTTGCGGTGCCGTCACTGCGGTCGGAAAATCAGCCAGGGAATGCTGGAACAGTCGATGGTATCGTTCGGAGCGACGATCATCGGAGCGACGACCGGCGAAGCGGATGACGCCGTGCTTTGTTCCGGTGAACGCCTGGACCACTATTCGCTCATTGACCTCCTGGGTGCCGGCGGGATGGGGGCCGTTTATCGGGCACGGGACGAATCGCTGCAGCGGTTCGTGGCGATTAAAGTCATTCGCAGCCGCGCCGGTGAAGGTGACCGACTCCGGCGAGAACGGCTGATTCAGGAGGCTCGTGCTCAGGCGCGCGTGAGTCATCCGAATGTGGTGCATATTTACTACGTCGGCACTCACGACAACTGTCCGTTTTTCGCGATGGAATATGTGCCGGGGCAGTCACTTGCGAAGCGGATTCATCATCAGCGGCTCTCGTTTGCTGAGATCGTCCGCATCGGATTGCAGACAGTTGATGCTCTGCGTCACTCGGCAAGTCTGGGCATCGTGCATGGCGATGTGAAACCGGGAAACATCCTGCTCGACGAGCAGGGCTGCGTGAAGCTCTCGGACTTCGGACTGGCCAGCTGTGCGGAAGTGTCTGACTCCGTTCAGGGTCAGACGGGTCCGGCGGGGACTCTGAACTACATGGCCCCGGAAATCGCAGCAGGGCAACCGGCCGATGTGCGCAGCGACATGTACTCGCTGGGAGTTATGCTGTACGAAATGACGTTCGGAGAACTGCCATTGGCAGCTTCGTCCGACAGCCTGGAAGAGAGTCTTCGGCTGCGCCAGCAGGCAACAGTGAAGTTTCCCGCGGTCTGGCCACCCGATCGCCCTGAATCATGGAAGTCTCTTCTGTCCCGCCTTATCGATCGCGATCCGCTGCAGCGTTTCGCATCATTCGATGAACTCATCGGCGAGTTGTCGGCTTTCGAGCCGATCGCAGTGCGGAGAGCGGGACGAATCAGTCGGTTCGTTGCGTGGATTCTTGACATGACCGTTGTTGGATGTCTCGGCGGCATCGGCTGGGGTCTGTCAAATGTCGTCGCGCAGCTGGGCAGTTCTTCGCAGCCGGCGACAGAGCGGTTGATGGCACCGATCTTCGGTTGCGTCGGACTGCTCCTTATCTGGAACTGCCACAAGCTGCAAAGCTCACCTGGCAAGAATCTTCTTCAATTGCGGCTCGTCGATGAATTCGGATTGCCGCCGGTGAACTGGAAACTGCGGCTGTCGATATTCAGCACGTATCTGGTCTATGTGAGCATCGTCCTGGACGCATTGCTGGAGGCGATATGTTCGATCGTCGGCTGGCCGATCGAATTTGAAGCGACTTTGCCGGGCAAGTCACTGCCCGTCCTCCTGGTCGTCTGGTTCGCGATCAACGGACTGTGGCTGTTGTTTTCCCGTCGTCAACAGTGCCTGACCGACAGGCTGCTGGGACTGTTTGTGGTGCTCGACCCCGGGAAGCGTGAGTCCGGAATCGTCGGCCGCTTCAAGCCACCGACACATCAATCATCGCCTTGATGACGCCGGTATCGGGTTTCGTAAATGATTCGAATTCCGCCACCACACTGCGGAATGGTGTCCGGTGAGTGATCCACGGCGTCGTGTCGATCGTGCCGTCTTCGATCAGCCGGATGATCCGCGTGAAGTCCGATGGCAGAGCGTTTCGGGAGGCTTTCAATGTCATCTCCGGACGATGCAGCGCCGGATGCGGGAATGAGACTTCTTCCGTGGTAATGCCGACATACACCAATGATCCTGAATGAGCCACAAACTTCATTGCGGATGACATCGAATGCCTGTTGCCCGTGGCGTCCGTTACGACCGCATACATGTCGCCGTTTGTGATGTCCTTCATCTGTTGCAGTTCGCGGCCATCGCCGGTGAACAGAATCGTATTCTCAATGCCGTACTTCTGCCGGCAGAACTCCAGCCGTGAGGCCACCATATCCATGACAGTCATCGTGGCACCAGTGAGTCGCGTGAACTCCAGCGTCGCGAGACCGATCGGACCGGCTCCGACGATCAGCGCATGATCCCCCGGCTGCGATGCACCACGATCCGTCGCATGACAGCCGATGGCCAGCGTTTCCACCAGCGCGAGCTGCTCAAAGGACAACTGCCGGGACGGATGCAGCTTGTCTGCCCGAATCAGAAATCGCTCGCACAGGCCTCCGTCGATCATGACTCCGATCACGTTCAGTGACACGCAGCAGTTGCTGTGTCCCCGGCGGCAGGCGTAGCAGGCTCCGCAGTTCATATACGGCTCCACGCTGCAGTGGTCACCGGGTCTGACATTGGTGACCTCTGCGCCGACGGCCAGGACCTCGACACCCAGTTCATGGCCCGGAATTCGCGGATACCGGAAGAACGGAAACTTGCCGAGATAGCCGCTTAGGTCCGTCCCGCAGATTCCCATCCGATGAGTCCTGACCAGCACCTGACCCGGACCAGGAGCGCCCGGATCGGCGATCTCGACGTACTCAAAATGTTTTGTCCGAACGAGGCAGAAGATGCCGGCGTATGTTTGACCTGCGCGATCGATGATTGCCGCAGATAGACGACTGCTTTGCGCTCCAGATGCCTCGGGGTGATCTTCGGGCCAGCGAGACGTATTGCCTACCGCGCTCTTGGAGATCTTCAGCGCGCGGCCGACCTCGT
>JANNGQ010001344.1:0-3266 GCA_031403975.1 Planctomycetota bacterium | reverse complement strand
GGTCGTGAGGTCGTGGTCGTCTCGCACGGGTTGACGAAACAGCTCGCGGCTGTGCCGCCGAACGAGATCGAACGAGCGCTCGCGAGGAAGGCTGCATACTGCCCCACGAATGGTCCAGGCAGGCTGGAAGCCTGCCACACGAACGGTCCAGGCAGGCAGGAAAGCCTGCCCCACGAACAGCCCAGGCAGGCGCTGCCTATGGAGCGCTCGGCATCGCCTGCAGCTTCTCGGACCAGCCAATGTTCTGCAGCATCGAGTACAGCACGACGTTGATCGCGATCCTGGCCGCGTCGGCCTCAATGTAGCCGTTGCACGCGAGTGATGCCTGATGCTCCAGAGCACAGCTGATGTCGTACTTGCTGTAGATGATAGCGTAACGGCCTTCAATTTCGATGCCCTCCAGAATCGGTGGACCGGTTTCAGTCCGCATCGTGAGCGCCGCCTTTTCCTGCGCCGGCACAAGACGGCGGCGAGTCGCCTGCTTAATGCTGTGTCCGCCCATCGCTTCGGAAAAGAGCTCATGGTCGGCGGGAATCTCTTTCAGTTCCTGTTCCGGATAGAGCTGCTCCACGAGATCCCGAAAGGCACGGTCGAAGTTGGGCGCACCGCAGCAGGCATCAGCAAACAGCACTCCGCCGCGGCTGAGGTAATCCCGCAGCGCCTGCTGCTCCTGGCCGCCGATATGGAACCGATAACGACCGTGCATGTAGACCAGCGGAAAGCGAGTCATTTCGTCCAGCGTGACCGGGATCGCTTCCGTCTGAGTCGATGCGGCAACGCCGACAGTCTCGTTCAGGGCAGTCAGCAGATTCTTCACGGCCCGCGGAGCGGTGTCCCAGCCTTCACCGTATTTCAGCTTGGCGATCTGCAGCAGTCCGCGTTCGATCGTGGCGGCCGATTCCCTGCGGCGTGACGAGATTTCGCTGAGCTTCTCCGGAGGTTCGCGGCCGGTGGCATACGCAATCACGTTGACACCGACCCGAGTCGCCCGGAGGACTCTCTGGCTCAGATCCGGATTGCGATTCTGCGGTTCATGCTTCGCCCACTTCTGCCACAGGCAGCCGATGTCATCGGGCGAATAGATGATCGACGTCCGGCAGCCGAAGTCCACGCCCCAGAGTTCGACGCCCTCTGCGTCCAGCAGGTATTCGCTGCGGTACACCGGATGCTCGCCCGTCAACCGCACGAGCGACGCATCGCCCTGTGGAAACATGCGTTCGACCATGTCACGGAATCCCGCATCAAAGCCCTTGCCGTCGCAGTTGCCGACCGCAAAGATGAAACCGCCCGAGTCGATGAAATTCCGGAGCCAACCGATCTGCTCTTCAGAAAACTGCGGTGCATCACGGCCGGAAATAAACAGCACCGGAGCCTGATTCAGATCGTCGACGGCTGTCTCGGCCTTCAGACGGCTGAGAGTGACAACCTGATTTGTCAGTCGCGGAGGCCAATTGGGCAGTGCGTCAATCAGTTCCACAAGGTTGGTCACGTCATAAGGGTGCCGGTTCCATTCGCCATGGTCATGCGATTCGCCGCCAGGAGAGCTGTAGTCCAGTTTGTTGATCACAACTCGCGACAGACCTTTTGAAAGAAAGATCAGCGCCATGGCCGAGTTCGTGATCGGATTCGATTCGTTCCCGCCAGTACTCCAGTTGCCCTGGGGCAGCTGGCCTTCGACCAGCGCCGCAGCACCAAGTCTGTACCAATCGTATCTGCCGAAGAATCGCACACCGCTCATCCGGCCCGCGCGTTCGAGACCGTACATGTAATAGTAGTACCAGTCCCCCTTGCCTGGATTCGTCACGACCGAGAAATTCTCGGCCATCCAGCGGCGACCCTGCTCCAGCACGAGATTCGGCGGTCGAATCTGGCAACAGTCGGGGCGCCCCTGAACGTCGACATCGCGATCATCCTGCAGCATTCTCGAAGTGATCGCAACCGTGGACAATCCTGCGACCGTCATGCTGCCGCGAGGATCATTCTGACCTTCCGCATAACCCCAGCCGCCTCCGGGAAGCTGAGCACCAACCCAGCGTTCATGAATTCGCTCCCATGTCTCACGCGAAACCTGAGCCCCGGCATATGCTGCTTCGCGCAGAGCCAACACGGCATACTGGCCGTTACTGGCATCGCCGCTGCCGGTGCTGCCAGGAGCACGAATCGTGTAGCTCCAGAGTCCTTTCGCCGGTCCGTCAAGTTCCTGCGAATCCTCAATCAGCCGCGCGAACAACTGGATTCTCGGAAGATCGCGGTCATATTGTTCGGCGGCGCACAGAGCCATCACCGCCAATGATGTCTCATAGACTCCGGCCCGCCCGGACACGCCGCTCGGCGGCAGACTGCGGATGTATTCCAGTCCGCGCTGGACCGACGGCGAATCCACTGGGACGTCGCTGTTGATCAGTGCCAGGACCGCCAGAGAAGTGACTCCGGCTGTCCATTCATTGCCGTCCCAGGAGCCGTCTCCGCGCTGCTGCGATTGCAGAAACTTGCAGCCTCGATCCAGAGCCTTCTTCACGGCAGCCCGAAGTCGGATATCGTCGAATTCAATTCCGGCGTCCTGACCTCGCTGAGCGCTACTGACAGACTGAGACATTATGAGAGCGAGAAACATCGCCATCAAACGGCGCTTCATGCTCATTCCCTTCTCCTCCCGGGGACTTTCGCTCTTATCGTGGGGCAGGCTTCCAGCCTGCCTCGTTGTTTCAAAAACATATGAGATTCTTCAAGTCCAGGCCGGCTGGAAGCCTGCCCCACAATGAATGGCGACTCATCAGACAACCGCTGATATGTGTCTTGCATCTCAGTAAACTCCTTCCGAACGCATCCGCTCTGTCACCGCCACGATTCTCTCGGCAGCCTCCTGGATTTCTGCGGAGGTATTCTGACAACTAAGCGAAAACCGAACAGATGACTTGCAGACCTCCGCCGGTATCCCCATCGCGAGCAGCGCCGGAGCTGCCTCTGCCGCGCCGCTGGCACACGTGCTCCCGAGCGAACACGCAATTCCTGCAAGATGCAGATTGACGAGCAGCGCTTCTCCCGGAATTCCTGGAAAGGCGATGCTGAGCGTGTTGGGAAGCCGATCTGCATTGCAGCCATGCACAATCGCCGGGGCACAGCGCTTCAGGAGAGTTGCCTGAAGTCCGTCCCGAAGCGCCTTCACCTGGCTCGATCGAACGGCGCCGAGGCGCTTGGCTGCTACCGAGCCGGACGCGCCGGCCCCGATGATGAGGACGTCCGCATGCGTCGGCGGCTGGTCCGTC
>JANNGQ010001343.1:0-2003 GCA_031403975.1 Planctomycetota bacterium | reverse complement strand
GCAGCAACAGTGGCTGTTGCATTGGTGGCGCCCGCCGCAACGATCATTCATCCGCGTTTGCGGGGTCTCGGGTACAACGGCCGGTGCAGCCTGCCTCAGGCTCCGCAAAAGACGGCAGGCTGAAAGCCTGCCCCACGGTTTTTTCAAAGCCTGAATCCGCACTCAGACTGTTCCCATGCGAGCCTGCGATTGGCGAACACGACGTCATCATCGAATGCCAGGATTCACGTTCCCGGCTGGTGGATTTGTCTGTTGACGAAATCGCCGCCGTGCTCTGCGCGTGGCAAACCCGAGTGCAGGAGCTTATAGCCGACGGTCTGTATTCCAGCGTCGCCGTGTTCCGCAACGAGGGTTTCAGCGCGGGAGCGTCATTGGCTCATTGCCATTCCCAGGTGATCGCCTCGAAACTGCTCACTCCATTCGACGCGGAACGACATTCACGGGCTCTGCATTACCTCGCTGAGAGCGGGCGTGAACTGCTCGGCGATCTGATGGCAGCCGAACGTGCGGACGGCCGCCGGATTATCAGTATCGAGGACCATTACACCGTGCTCTGCCCCTTCGCTTCCCGGACATCCTGGCATGTGCGTTTCGTGCCGGTGGATGGATTGCCCTGGTCGTTTGCGGATGCCTCTGATGCTTCCCTGTCGGCACTGGCCCGGTTGCTGAAGTCGGTTCTCGTCTCGCTCGAAGCTGCCATCGGCAGTCCGTTCAGTTTCAACCTGATCCTGCCCCATCCGCGAATCGATCGGCCACCGGAGTTTCGCTGGATGCTCGACCTGATGCCAAGAACCGGGCGAATCGCGGGCTGGGAACTGCTGAGCGGCGTTGACATCGTCACTGTATCACCGGAGAGCTCGGCAAAGGTACTGCGAAGCTGAAGGAAAATCAGCCGACAGCGCTAGCTGCGGGCCAGAAATCTCCAGTGTTCTGAGCAACGGCCCGACGCTAGCGCGTTCGGCTGGCATCAGGCACCACGCCATTCGGCCTAAACCCGGTGGCGGGATCATCGCTGATGTGCTGACGTTCAGTTTCCGCGAATCGCGGGAAGTGCGGTTCTCCGGCAGTTGATCGGAATTGATGCCGACGTAGGATGCTTTGGAGCTCGCGACTTGCCGCGAGCGCCGATGTCTGTTTGAGAAGAATTCCCCACAATCTATGCCAACCGCTGAACAACTTCGAACGCTTGTTTCCCACGTCGTCGAACCGATCACCGAGAAATCTCTGGGTGACCTGCGGATGATCCGCGACACTTTCGTCAACGGCAACGACGCGCGAGTCCGCATTGATCTCCCGACGCCTGCCTACCCGGATTCGAAGAAGCTGGAAGAATCGATCCGGCAGCGGATCAAGTTTGCAGCGCCGGAACTGGAACCGCGGATTGAGATGCACTCCACCGTCCGCGGCAAAGATGCCGGAGGACGTATTGGTCTGAATGTGCACAACATCATCGCCGTCGGCAGCGGGAAGGGCGGAGTCGGGAAGAGCACTGTTGCGGCGGCGCTGGCCTGCGGATTGCATTCCTTCGGTTGCCGGGTTGGTCTGATGGATGCCGACGTCTACGGTCCCAGCATTCCGCACATGATGAATGCCACAGGCCGGCCGGCTGCATCTGAAGTTCAGGACGAACAGGGCAACCGCATCATGCGGATGGAACCGATCGACGCAGGCGGTGTCAAACTGATGTCGATGGGATTCTTTATCGAACAGGGGCAGTCGGTCGTCTGGCGCGGCCCCATGCTGCACAAAGCGCTGACGCAGTTTCTGAAGGATACACAATGGGGAGAACTCGACTATCTGATCGTTGACCTGCCTCCGGGCACGGGTGATGTGTCACTGACGCTGTCACAGCAGGTTGGCCTTGCGGGAGCCGTCATTGTCTGCACTCCGCAACAGGTGGCTCTGCTGGATGCGATCAAGGCCGTTGACATGTACCAGAAGGTCAATGTGCCGATTCTGGGTTTCATTGAGAACATGACGGGCGACATCTTCGGCCGCGGAGG
>JANNGQ010001342.1:0-3900 GCA_031403975.1 Planctomycetota bacterium | reverse complement strand
CCATTAGTCCCGGGCGGGGCAATTTCCTGACCGCGCGGGTGATTGTGCTGATGACGTAAGGTAACCGTAAGCGGCGCGACCACTCAACCATTTAATTCAACGAAATGCGCAACAATTAAGTGATGGGCACAATTTGCGATGATCCGATTATTCAAGCGAAGGCTGAAGCTGCGAGAATTCGCCACCTGGAAAAAGAAATACAGAATTTCACAGAACAAGCCGCGATTGCCGAAGATCTTGCTCGGAAGGCCGCTGGAGGTGGCACGTGAACGACTACATAGCTTGTTTGAGTGATACACTGTCTCGGATACTCGAAGATGCAAGAGAATGTGAAGCATCCGCATTTGCGGCGAGCAATCCGACTGAAAAGGCATTCGAGCTTGGGCGAATTGAAGCACTCACCAATTCGCTTCACACATGGAAGAATCAACTTGTGACTTTTGGAATTGGCGAAACGATTGGTGATGTATGGGCGACGTTGAACTCGTTTCTGCAGGATCGTGGGCTTCCATGATTCCAACCGAGTGATCACTCGTCACGACGAAGAAGTGCGGACAGGATCCGAGGGAGGAAGCAGGGTCAGGTCTCATTGATTGAGCGGTTTCGTGATGGGCGACTATCAGGTGTCTCAGGAACGCTGGTGGAAGACAGGCGTCAACTACGTCAACTATCAGTACATAATGGCCGGGGCCATCCATTGACAATGGTGAGTCTGGCAGATACTGTGTCGCCCGTCAACTTCAGGCTTTCAGATTTCAGGAGATCCAGTCATGGCACGGGTGAATCGGCGGGAGGTGCTTTCTGAAGGCGAGATTCAGGTGGTTCACTGCGTGAATCGCTGTGTGCGACGCGGCTTTCTTTGCGGCATCGATCCTCTGACCGGGAAGGACTACGAACACCGAAGGCAGTGGATTCGGCGGCGACTGGAGTTTCTGGCCGGCATCTTCGGGATTGATGTTCTTGCCTTTTCGGCGATGAGCAATCATCTGCATGCCGTCCTGAGGAGTCGACCGGACGTGGTCAAAGACTGGGCTGACGAAGAGGTGGCTCGGCGATGGTGGAACCTGTTTCCTCAGCGACGCAATCAGGACGGTTCACCGGCGGAACCGGCTGAGACAGATCTGAATGCTCTGATGAGTGACGCAAAGGTGCTTGCAGAACTGCGGGGTCGGTTATCCAGCATCTCGTGGTTCATGCGGTGTACGTCCGAAGTGATTGCTCGTCTGGCCAACGCCGAGGACGAATGCACGGGCCGGTTCTGGGAAGGCCGATTCAAGGCGACCGTGCTTCCCGATGAAGGGGCGATTGCGGCTTGTATGGCGTACGTGGATCTGAATCCTGTACGGGCGGGGATCGCCAGGACGCCGGAGAGCAGCGAGTACACGAGTGTAAAAGAGCGAGTTGCTGATCTGAAATCTGCTCAGGAAGTGTCGACTGCGGATGCTCAGGACGTGCGGATAGAACACGGTGCCTGTGCGGGCTGGTTGGCTCCCGTGGAGTTGGAACCAGGACGACGCCGAGTGCGAGACAAATCGACCGGCCGTCGAGCATCGAACCGCGGCTGCGTGTTCATGTCGCTGTCGGAGTACCTGCATTTGCTCGATTGGACCGGCCGTCAGTTGCAGCCTGGCAAGAAGGGTTCGGTGCCAAAGCACGTGCCTGCCATTCTCGAGCGTCTGAACCTGTCGGCGGAACTGTGGCTGAATACGGTGGAACAGTTCGGCAAGCGTCGCTCGGCGAACCGGATCACGCCGGCGTCAAGGTTCAATGCGTCGGCGCAATTGCAAGCGAAACTGGTTCTGGGACGGTGAAAGCAACGACCGTGCCGTCGGCAAACGCCTGTAGTGTCTCGCTCAATTACAATGGATGGCCCCAAAACGGTTGCAAAACGGTTGCCAAAACGGTTGTTTCCGCCTGGTGGAAACGACCGACAAACGCTGGAAGTCTCGGATTCGTGAGTGGAGAGTTGCAGCTGAAGAATGTGAAGTGGATTGCAGAAACTCGGCAGCGTCGGACTTCGCTGGGCTGGTTCATGAAGTGTCTGGCTCGGATGGATCATTGACAGGAGCAGTGGATGCTGGCGGATGTTGCCGTATCGAGCGATCGTCCTGTCAGCGGAGCCAATTCCCCGGGCGAAGAGGCCCGCTTAATCCGGCCTTCGGTAATCTTCTCCCACTGCGCGGGAGGGAAGGGACAGAGCGGGCTTTAAGCAGGCCGGCTTGAAGCCTGCCCCACGGCGGGCGAAGATAAGTCGTTCTGGCTGGTGCCGACGGAGAATCGTCTGGAGCACCGGAGGGACTATGAGTGCGGCTCGCAGCATTCGTGTGACGACAACGCCGTATTCCGTTCCATGCACTACGTCAGCAGCCAGTCGATCAGCCGCCAGTCCATCCAGCGACGATCGGCATCGACGCCGGCACGACCGATGAAGCCGAGGTGTCCTCCGTGACGGGTGATGCACAGCGTCACGTTTGGCGGCAGTCGCAGGCCACGAAATGCCGACGAATTGACGACCGGGTCATCTTCCGAAGCAAGGATCGTCGTATGCACTCGAATGCCGCCGATCACATTCTTGGCTGAGGCGTGAGCATAATAATCGTCGGCTGAATCGAATCCGGCTGCGGGTGCCGTGTACAGGTCATCAAAATCGTAAAGCCGTCTGGGAGGCCGGCGCGCAGTCGCGAGTGGAAGGTCGTCCCGCCACTGCGGAGAGTGTGCGATCTGATCAATCAGGCGGCGCGTGAAATACCAGTCGTATCTTTGACCCATGATTGACGAATTCATCATGGAAGCACAAAGATGCAGATCAATCGGAGGACAGACCGCGACGGCGCGAAACAGACTGAGCGGCAGATTCTCCGGATTCTGTCCGAGATACTTCAGGAGCAGGTTCCCGCTGAGCGAAAACCCGGCGATGGAAATCGGCGAGCCCGGACACAGTCGTTCCACCATCTGTACGGCGGAAGCCAGATCTTCGATGCGACCGGCATGGTATGGATTGCGGGCAAGGTGCGCACCGGCTCCGCAACCGCGATGATCCATGCGGAATGTGCGTATTCCCTGAGACGTCAGCCGGGACGTCAGTCGCACCATGTAACCGCTGTCGTGTGACCCGCACAACCCATGCAGCATCAGTACGACATGGTCGCCTCGCTGCCACGTCGGCGAGCTGTTGTCGTGCATGACGACGAGATCCCCATCGTCCAGCCGCAGCCGCCGCTCCGTCGTTCCCGGCAGTTTCACCTGGCTCGGAAAGAGACATGCCCAGAGTGTCTGTAAATGTGGACTTGCCAGACACCGGGCCGGTGCAAACGCGGGAGCTCCCGAGGGAACATCCACCGGCAGTATCAGCGGCCCCGAATCGCTGAGCGGGCGACGCAGCTGTTCGAGTGCGGCTTCCTGCTGCTTCGTCGATTCCTGCATGCCGCGAGATCGGTCCATCGTGTTCCCGGAGATCTGCTGTCCGTCCGAAGCCTGTTTTCGTCTGGTCCAAACACCCACAATCCATCGCGATGCCCTCTGCTCCGCGACAAGCTGCAGTTTTTTAGACGTTCCAGGCGATTTCGCAAAGAGAACTCCCTGGATTTTGTTATGTCCGTATGAACTGAATGCCCGGACAGGCGGAAAAAACCACTGATCCGTACTGGCTGTCAATTCCGGAAATCCAGGAAACACAGTGCCGGGTGTCCGCGGGTGGAACTGTCGCTGTAACTTCCCTACGCTTTGTAACTCCTGAAAAACAGGTAACAGCACTAACCCGAAGCGCGAGCGAAGAACTTGCCGCAATGGACGAAAACTCCAATCAGTTTCCTCGCTGGCACCTTTTGAAGTTGCGCATTTCGTCGGCAGACGCACGGGAGGCGTGGGAATTGAAGCCTGAAGCGACAGTTTTGAAGTTAC
>JANNGQ010001341.1:0-3891 GCA_031403975.1 Planctomycetota bacterium | reverse complement strand
GTAATACTCAATCGGGTCTTCCATCGTGATCACATGATGATCCATGTTGTGGTTGATCCAGTTCACCATGGATGCCAGCGTGGTCGTTTTACCGGAACCGGTCGGACCTGTGACCAGAAACAGACCGCGCGGACGCTGGATGAGTTCTTTCACCACGCTCGGCAGTCCGAGTTGTTCGAACGTGAGGAATTGATTCGGAATTCTCCGGAGCACCATCGCGATCATGCCGCGCTGTTTAAACACAGAAACGCGGAATCGCCCTTTTTCGCCGAACGCAAAACCAAAGTCTGTTCCGCCGCGCTCCTGAAGTTCCTGCTGATTTCGCTCAGGAGTGATGCTCTTCATCAGATTCGTCGTGTCTTCCGGACTGAGTGTGCGCGTCTCCAGCCGTACCAACCGTCCGCCTGAACGAAGAGTGGGCGGCTGACCGACGGTAATGTGCAGGTCACTGGCATTTTCGGCCACCACCGTTTCCAGCAGCTTATCGATCTGAAAAGTACGACCGGTGGACATGGAGAAGCCTTGTCAGGATTCAGGATGCGGGGGTCAGGATTCAGGATGCGGGATGCGGGGGTCAGGGCAACGCCCGGCACGATTTTCAGCGATGATAGATGGGGTAATGCGTTCGTAGCCGGAGTCGTGAGACTTCGGAGTCACGCGGTCACCACAAGAATCCTTCACGACTTTGGGATCAGGGGAAGAAGATTAAGATTAAGAGTAGGATTAAGATTAAGAGAATCGATGCGTCTGAACAGCCATTTCTGTCAGCCCCACTGCCCACTGCCTACTGCCCACTGCCCTCTTAATGTCCGCCCTTGGACAGTTTGTACACTTCCGCCAGTGTTGTCATGCCCTGAAATGCTTTATCTTTTGCGTCCTCCACGATCGTTCTCATACCGAGCAGACGAGCCTGGCGGCGGATGTTCTGCGCGGGTTCACTGTTGAAGGCCATCTCGCGGAGAGCGCTGTTCATGGTCATCAGTTCAAAGACGGCCCTGCGCCCCCTGTAGCCTGTATGTTTGCAGTTGTTGCAGCCTTTGCCTCGCACCCACTGGCCATCCGAAAGTTCGTCGGGTGTGATGTTAAAGATATCTACTTCTTCCGGTGACGGCTGGTAGGGCTCTTTGCATTTCGGGCAAACCACTCGCACAAGTCGCTGAGCCATCACGGCCATCAGCGAGCAAGCCACCAGGAAGGGCTGTACTCCCATGTCGATCAGTCGCGTGATTGCTCCCGGCGCGTCATTGGTATGCAGAGTGCTGAACACAAGGTGCCCGGTAAGCGACGCCTGGATCGCCATTTCACCTGTTTCTGTATCGCGGATTTCACCCACAAGGATGACGTTGGGAGCCTGTCGCAGCATGGCCTTAATAATCTTCGCAAAGTCCAGCCCGATGTTGTGTCTGACTTCCACCTGATTAATGCCCGGAAGATAATACTCCACGGGGTCTTCGGCCGTGATAATCTTACGGTCCGGGCGGTTCAATTCACCCAGCGCACTGTACAGCGTCGTTGTTTTCCCTGACCCGGTCGGACCGGTGACCAGAAAAATCCCGTTCGGACGACGGATGACGTTCTGGAATGTGCGGTAGTTATCATCGCTGAAGCCGAGGTTCCGGATGCCGATTTTGATATTGTCGCGGTCCAGAATACGCATCACGACCGCCTGCCCGTGATTCGTGGGCAGGATGGAAACTCGCAGGTCAAATTCCTTATTGCCGGCACGAGTTTTGATACGCCCGTCCTGCGGGCGGCGCTTTTCAGAAATATCCATCCGGGCCATGATCTTGAACGCGAAATCAGGGCTCCCAGCAGCCGCTTCGGCGGGCTGTCGCGTTCCATCAGCGCACCGTCGATCCGGTACCGAATGCGGACCCGGTCGTCAAACGGTTCGATATGAATATCACTGGCACGTTCGCGGACAGCTTCAGAAATAATCAGGTTCGCGAGGCGGATGATGGGAGCGCTGTCGTCTTCATCTCCCGCCATCGCATACGCAGCTTCGACATCCGTAAAATCGATCTGCGTCTCTGTGAACTCGGAAATCATCGAGTCCACTGACTCAGTTTCCGACTGTCCGTAGTGGCGGTTGATGGCACCCTGGATGGATTCCAGGGGGGCCATCACGGGTTTGATTTCGCGGTTGAGCACGAACCGCAGCTTATCAATCACCTCGATATTGTTCGGGTTGTGCATCGCAATCACGACCGACTCACCGTCGGACTCAATCGGAATCACGATGTTTTCACGGGCCATCGACTCCGTGACCAGCTCGATCACCGCGTTGGGAATCTGCCGCCCCTCGAGTT
This sequence comes from Planctomycetota bacterium, assembly GCA_031403975.1. GTDB lineage: Bacteria > Planctomycetota > Planctomycetia > Planctomycetales > Planctomycetaceae > SXXK01. The sequence continues at coordinate 1,582 of JANNGQ010001341.1, read as the reverse complement.
CGATGTACTCGTAACCGAATTCTTCGGCCTGAGCCCTGCCGAGGTCTCCGCCGGAAATGTAACCAAGACGGACCAGAGCATCCTCGGGAGTAATCCCGAGGTTGGCCGCCATGCTGCGGGCTTCTTCCAGCTGAGATTCACCGATGGTGCCGTCATCGACAAAACGTTCCAGCCAGTCACGCATTCTTGAACTCCGAACCGACAGGCGGTTTGCAGGACACGAAAGACATCAATTCGCAGAAGGGCGCGCAGACAGGTTGTATGGGAAACTCCGGTTGTGCCACGTGTTTCAGAGGCAATCGGAGGCAAATCTCTCTCATGCGAATGCCCCTTACCTCTTCATCGTTTCCCCTGTTTTGGATTCTGCTGACTTCCGCGACGCAACACACGCCTCTAAGTCGTCAGAAGTTCGGTCCTGCGCATGTTCGGCCATGAGCGGCGTTACAACGACGGCGGAGGAATACGGCGGGACCGCCGGATTGCCTTGAACAACCGGGTCGCGCATTCTTTTCCGTTGACGGAAAACCCGCCGGATCGTTCTTTCGACGCCGCAACTGGCCGAACTGGTCAGCGGCCCTTGCCGGCCTCAGCCGCCAGCCGTTCGCGGTAATTGTCGATCGTGCCCTTCGGATCGGCGTCAAATGCCTGCTTACAGCCTTCGCAGCAGACGAAGTACGTCTTGCCTTCGAAACTGACTTTGATCGTTCCCAGTCCGCCCGTCACGATGCACTGCCGTTCGCCCGAGTTCCCGCCCGCCAGACGCGCGCCTGCGCGAGTCATGCCGATTTCGAACAGACGACGATAGGAAGCCCTTGCATTCGACTTTTCTTCAAACAGCAGCGTGATCCGGATGTCACTGATGGTCCGCACAGAGCAGCGGGTTTGAGGAACGCTTTCGCCGTCGGATTCGAAAATCCAGACTTCCTCACGGGGCTGCTGGTCCCCGGATTTGCTGTCGCTCTCTGCGGGAACCCGAAACAGCGCGATCGATTCACCCTTGAACGGAAAAAGTGTCAGATTCGGCGTTTTACCGTCGTCGCCCAACGAAAACGACGCCTGTTGAAACTGCTGACCCGGTTCGAATCGGACCACCATTTCGGCCGAACTGTTTTCGAAATCCCAGGCGGCCTGAGCTTTTTCGGACCAGGCCCCCGCATTGGAGCCGCGCTTAGGCTGTGCGACACCCTTCCATTCGCCGATCAGCGTTCCCAGACCGTGCAACGCCTTGATCGTGGCTTCACGATCCGTCGGCATTGAGGATTCGTCAGTTGCAGCCAATGAAGCGCAGATGATGAGACCGCACAACGCCGTGGCCTGTCTTGTGGTTCGAAGCATCCTGCGCATTTCGTTTGTTTCTCCCTCGCAGTCACCGCCGACACTCACCCGATGCGTCGGCGAGGTCCTGCGTTGTGTCGTCATGCGACGTGAAATGCCCCTCGCTGACGCTTTTTGAAGTTGCGCGTTTCAGGCCCGGAGGGCCGAAATATCCTATGCCGGTGGCGTAAGCCACCGGTATACGAGTATCAAAAACCCTAGGCCTGAAGGGCCGGCACACTGGCGCTTGTGTCGGCCCTTCAGGCCT
>JANNGQ010001340.1:0-2155 GCA_031403975.1 Planctomycetota bacterium | reverse complement strand
ACAGGCGTATAGACCAGCGAATTGGGAAGGCTGGCATTCGGAGTCAGCCGAGCATCACGCAGTACGTTCTCACGGCTCCAGTCTTCGTGATTCTGCATCGCACCACCGCGACGCTGGCTTTCGGCCTTGCGAGTCCCAAGTACCAGCATGGCCTCGCCGCTTTCCCGAACGACGTCCCGAATGAACGTGTTGCTGGGATTGATCTTCATGCGGCTGGTACACCAGCGGAACAACTTCCGAGGTGCCGGGTAACCACGTCCAATCAGGTTCACCCAAAATGTATCCTTCACATCCGGAGTCAGCTTATGTGGAGTGATCGGCATCTGCTGTTCCGCCGCAGCCTGCCGCATTCTGGCATGCGACGCATCCACCCAGGCCGCCACAACGGGCTGTTCAACCAACGTATCCGTGCTGATGACATGCACAGGCTTAGATCTCTTTTCGACCGACAGCTCCTTCAGTGCCAGCCAAACCAGCTGCAGGACAGCACTGGAATCCTTGCCGCCACTGTAGCCAATCACCCACGGCACCTGATCCCATTGGTAGAGACGGCGAATTTCCTCACACACCGCTTGCACGGTCTGAGCCATTCCAAACCCGGCAAAGGCAGAGTCTTTCTTCTTCGCTTCAGCCATGAGTGTTCCCAGGTTGGTTTCGTCAGCAAACAAACGACATCACACTACGCCACCGGGCCTGCCCCGGTGGCGTGGACTTAAGCCCAGCCGAACGCGCTAGCGTCGGGCCATTGTCCGAAAAACGCTGGAGAACATTGGCCCGCAGCTAGCGCTGTCGGCTGAATTGATTCCTTAAGTCCACTCACCGTTTCCCCCGCCGCCCATGCGTACTCCCCTGGAAGTCGTTGTCGAGATTCTGTTCCTCGGTCGTCAGTTCAATCCCCAGATGTTGTTTAATGAGATTGCCCGTCAGTGTCTGATTGACATTCCGTTTGGACAGCCGCCCGGCATTCATCGCCCGGCCTTCCCATTGGGCCGAATTCGAACGAGCCCAGTCGAGTGACGACAGTTTCTTCAGCCGCGGCTTCCAGGCCCTCGAGTTGTCTCGCAGCAGGGCATTTCCCACACGAGCCAGCGCCGCAAGTGCCAGAGTGTGCGCATGAATGTAATCACGTCGCAGATCGGAGGCCGTCACTTTGCGTTCGCGAGCCAACTGCCAGTCCGAGACATGGCGCGAAACCTCGGTCCAGTATTCAACCGCCAGATCCTGCCGTTCCGCGATCGTATCCAGCCCAAGCCCCTGCAGCAGTGTCTGAGTGGCGTGGTAGATCCCGCTCAATGTGAACAGTTTGATGGACCGATTGGAAATCGTGCTGCGTTCCGTTTCGGTCAGGCCATTGAAGACCGGAACTCGTTCCATGACCACCTTCGCCACCTGAGCATCCGGATCCCGGTGATCGTACAGCAGGCCCAGCGACGTCGTCGGTCGGATTGCAAACCGATTCAGGTCCGAGAACATCTGCTGGCAGCGTTTCAGGCCGACATCCAGAAAGAACACGACCGAGATCGTTTCATCACCCAGATCGGGACTTTCCTGCAGAGCCGCTTCGATGGCCGCTCGCCGATGCTGACCGTCGTTGATCACGAACCGAGCGTTCATCGGAATCCTCAAACGACCGATGTTGCGGTTGTCGTCGCTGTCGCTCGACGGTTCAAACTTCACCTTGCCGTCAATGGACGCTGTCAGTGCCGAGAACGTGTAACCTCGAGGATTGCTCAGCATGTACCGAGCCATCTCAGGAACTCGCTGACGGTTCAGAGTCCGCTGAGCCCTCAGTTCCGGCTTGAGTTCTTCCTCATCGAACAGAAAGATTTTCGGGATCAGATGAATCGGGCACATCGAGATGTAGTACTCGCGGCCCGCCTGAATTCCGCGAATCGACGGAAAGATGTATTCAAACCCAGCCACCGTCCGCCCTCGTCGAAATGGAAGTCATACATTTCACTTCCAACAATAATCTGTACACTTCCAGAATCCAGCGAACCGGCACGTTGAGTTCCGGTTTTCCGGGAATTGCCTTCCTGCTCAGTCCCCTCTCCCCCGTCGAACGACTTGCCATGCCAACAAGCTCGCCAACGGGGGAGAGGGCCAGGGGTGAGGGGGAAACTTTCGTCATCAATCTCGCTCGGGCCAGTTGGGC
>JANNGQ010001339.1:0-6118 GCA_031403975.1 Planctomycetota bacterium | reverse complement strand
GGCGGTCGACGTTGCAGCCTCGCAGCAGGGCGTTGTGGTTGGCGTGCAGCTGCAGGGGGATCGCGCAGTCGTGCGGCTGCAGGTATTCTTCGTCATCCGGGACGTAAATAACATCGTCAGCGATCCGGGCGATATCAGTGTCGCCTTCGCAGGCGATCGCAATGATCGGGCCCTTGCGGGCTCGGATCTCTTCCATGTTACTGACCACCTTTGGATAGATTCCACCGCGGGGAATCACGAACACGCTGGGCGTCTGCGGGTCGACCAGCGCGATCGGGCCGTGTTTCATTTCCGCGGCCGGATAGCCTTCGGCATGGATGTAGCTGATTTCTTTCAGCTTCAATGCGCCTTCGAGCGCGACCGGGAAATTGTACAGTCGACCGAGATACAGAAAGTTGTTGAAGTTGTAGTACTTGTCGGCGACTTCGCGAACCTTGTCGTGGCACTCCAGTGCTTTGTTCACCTTGTCGGGCATCTCCCGAAGCTGTTTGATAATCCTGCGGCCGGCGGGGTACGACATGTGTCTCATTCGGCCAAGATAAAGTGCCAGCAGAGTCAGGACCGTCACCTGCGAGGTAAAGGCCTTCGTGGATGCGACGCCGATTTCGGGACCGGCGTGCAGGTAGATCCCGCCGTCGGCTTCGCGCGCAATCGTTGAGCCGACGACGTTGCAGATGGCCAGCGTGGGATGCCCCTTGCGTTTGCACTCTTTCAGCGCTGCCAGCGTATCGGCCGTTTCTCCGCTCTGAGTGATTGCGAAGACAAGGGTCCGATCCGTCATTGGAGGGTTGCGGTATCGCAGTTCGCTGGCATATTCCACTTCGGTGGGCATCCGGGCGAATTCTTCCAGGACATATTCGCCGACGAGACCCGCGTGCCAGCTGGTTCCGCACGCCGTCAGCACGATGCGGTCGATGCGGCGAAGATCTTTGGCTGTCAGATTCAGTCCGCCGATGACGGCCGTTGCTTCCTCGTTTTCGAGTCGGCCGCGGAGGGCGTTTTCAATCGTCTGAGGCTGCTCAAAGATCTCCTTGAGCATGTAATGTTCGAAGTCGCCGAGTTCTGTGTCGGCGGAGACCTGTTCCAGAGTCTGAATACTCGGAAAGACACTGCCCGTACTGCGATGGTCAATCCGGATACCATCCGACTTCAGGACAGCCACTTCATTGTCGGAAAGGTAGACCACTTCCTTCGTGTAACCCACCAGCGGACTGGCATCGCTGGCCAGGAAAAACTCATCCTTGCCAACACCGATCACCAGCGGGCTGCCGCTTCGCGCTGCAAAGATAGTGTTCGGACAGTCCCGGAACAGGATGCCGAGCCCGTATGTGCCCTTGAGCCGGTCGAGCGTGGCGTTCACAGCGTGCAGACACGTCTCCACGTCATCCCCCGCACCGCCCAGGCGGATTCGTTCATCAACGTAATGTGCGATCAGATGCGCGGCGACTTCGGTATCCGTCTGGGAGTGAAAGACGTAGCCCAGTTGTTGCAGCTGTCTGCGCAGGAGGTCGTAGTTTTCGATAACGCCGTTATGGACGATGGCCACGTGGCCGTTGCCGCCGAGATGGGGATGTGAATTCTCGTCCGTTGTTCCGCCGTGAGTTGCCCAGCGCGTGTGTCCGATGCCGACATGGCCGGCGAGTGGTCGCTGCCGGAGCAGTTCGGCAAGTTCGGGAACTCGACCGGCTTTCTTGCGGATGCTGATGGTTTCCGGTCCCAGCACTGCGATGCCGGCACTGTCGTAGCCCCGGTATTCAAGTCGGTGCAGTCCTTCGAGCAGCAGTTCGGAGACCGATCGATAACCGACGTAACCGACGATACCGCACATTGTGGAGTCCTTGATCCCGGGATGATCCGGGTTTGACGGAGAGCTGGCACCCCAACGCTGTACTTCCCCGCAGGATGTTACAGCGCTGAATCCTGACGAAACGTTGGCGCCCAGGCACTGTCTGCTGAAGGTTAGGGGATCGTTTTCCTTGCGGTCAACGTGAGATCCGCAGACTGCCCATCCGATAACATCGGAATCGACTGGCTGCAATGCTCTCCGCTACCAGAGTCCGCATCGACTTTGTCCGTCCGGCAGCGCTCGCCGCAGACCATTGCCAGATTCCGGCAGCACTACGGCAGCAACTCAGAGGTATCCCAGATGTACGCGCTTCAACTCGGCAGTTTGATTGTCCCACATTCGACCCCAACGGCCTCGTGCCGTTGGTGAAACAGATGGAGAGCTAAAAACGCAAACAAAACACCCACCGATTCTTCCTGCATTCCCTCCAAACGCGGGAATGCAGGAAGAATCGGTGGGGCTGCGGGGCCTTGCACGGATAGCTCTCCATCAGCTTCACCATTCAGGCGAGCTGGATGGGGTCGTCAAGAGAACCTGGGACAGTCGAAGTAGAAAGATCGCTCCGAAACGGAGAGTCTCAAGCCCTTTGCGACTACGCCGTGAAGGTGCAGCCAATCCTCAACTGAATAGAATCGCTGCCGGAATTCCTCGATTCCCTGTCGCAGTCCCTGGCGACGCGCCTTGCAACCCGCCCTGGGTCTGTCTACTCTCACGGAATTCCGGCGGATTGACGGCGCGGAGTGCATTACGCCGCGTTGTATTGTCTCGGCCCGACGGATTGCAGCCGTTTTTTCGGGAGAATCCAGTGACACGTAACGCTCGCTCCTCTCACCTGTGGCAAGCATTCGTTTTCCTGGTACTGCCGACACTGAGCATTGGTCTGAGCGGCTGTGGCGGCGATGACGACGCCAAGACCGCCGATACAGGGGCCGCCAGCTCGGGAACGTCCGATGCCGGAACGGCTCCAGGAGCTGCCGGCGGCGGTGCAGCCAGCGCGGTCGGAATGACTCCCCCAGGAATGGATATCGACGCACCGGGTGCCGCTCCTGGTTCCGGCGGTGCACCAGGCGGTATGGGAGGCATGGCCGGGATGGCTGGCGGCGCTCCTGGGGGCATGGGTGGCAGTGCTCCGGGTGGTATGGGCGGCATGGCCGGAATGGCTGGCGGTGCTCCAGGAGGCATGGGAGGCATGGGAGCAGGGCCCGGAGGACCTCCAGGAGGCATGCCGGGCATGCCTGGCGGTGCGGGGGGTTATCCAGGAATGCCCGGCGGTGGCAACCTTGGTTTCTCTGGAGGAACAAGAATCTTTACCGCGAGGCCGGCGTCGTATTCGGAATGGACCGACCAGAACTTTGCCGAGGCGGTGAAAGAGCAAGACCCGAAAGTTCTTGAGGCGATTAATGACCGCGTGAAATCGTCACCCGGTGATCCAAAGGTCGCCGAGTTGCTGGCGAGTCTGCTCGCGGTGGTGGCCGCACCATCTGTGTCACCAGGTAGCGGAAGCAACTTTCCCGGCCAGGGCGGATTCGGCAGCGGTAATCCTGCAGCGGGTGGTTTTTCGGGAGACAGTGGTCTTCCGGGTGAGCCGACAGGCGGCGCTACTGCGTCCGGGGCTTCGTCGTCCGGGGCTTCTTCATCCGCACCGAGCGGCCCGGGTCTACTGCGTGGCGGTGCCGGTGGCGGGGCTGCACCTCCGCAGGCAAATGTCACGACTCCTCGGAGTCACTCACTAGCAGTGGATTCACTCACGCTGATGTTCACTGAGTCGGTCACAGGATTCCTGCCGCAGGGTGCAGGCGTCGGAGCGATTGCTGGCGGGGGTTTGCCGGGTCGAGCCCTTGGCGGTCAGAATTCATCGGCAGATTCTGAATCAAGTGGACTTCTCGGAGGAAATCTGAATGGCGGGGATTCCGACGGTGCCGGAACTGGCAGCGAAACCGAAGCAAGTCCTTCCGGCGGGACGTATCCGGGAGGTTTTGGCGGTGCGGGAAATGGCTCGTTCGATCAACGCCGACTCGTTGAGGGAATTGTGGATGGCCTTGTGCTGAACGGTTCGCCTTATGCGTGGCAGACGGTTTATGGCGTCGTCGCAGGGTCCGTCAAGACCCAAGTTGATTTACCCGTGGCGGCGGAGATTGTCGTTCACAGTCTGTTTCGTAACTACTCGACCAATTCGTCCACGATCGATCAGATCCTGATATCGCTGATTGACGGGACCGCAGCAGTGACACCTGAAGCCCGTTCGGCATGTCTCCGGGCCATCACGGAGGTTTCAGCCGCTGCTGCAAACAAGTTCATGGGACTTGAGTCCGTCGCCTCGGCTGCGACAACGACGGGCTTCGGCGGTCCCGGCTCCGGCGGACTTGGTGTCGGCGGACTTGGTTTTAGTGGTCCCGGTGCCGGCGGACCTCGCTCCGGTGGGCCGGGTGCCGGTGGTCCTCGTTCCGGTAGTCCTGGACTTGGTGCTGCTGGTGGTCCTGGTCTTGGTGCTGGTGGTTTGGGACGTCCGGGATTAAGCGGAGGCCCGGGGGCGTCCGGGTTCCCTGGTGCCTCTGGTGCTCCCGGGGCAGGAGCCGGGTTTCCAGGTTCCGCTGGTGGACCAGGGCTAGGAACGGGATATCCCGGATCCGGAATGCCGGGTGTAGGCGGCGGAGGAGCCGAACGCGGATCAATGATGAGTGCTGATGGTGCCGGGAATGCGCAACTGCCGCCGGAATTGCTGGCTAATGCCGCGGCGGTGATCTGGAGTCCAAAGGCTGTGGAAGCGATTGCGAAGCAGCTTCTTTCGGCATCTGACCCCGCAGTCGCGGGAGACATTTTCCTGCTGGCCGCGACCATTCCCAACCAGCGCATTCGGGAGGCTTCATATACAGCTTTTTCAAAGCTGTATACTACTGGCGCAGAATCACTCAATTCGCTGGGAATGTTCAACGGCGGCGTGCATGACCCCGGCATGCTGGTCGTGTTGAAATCCCTGCCGCGGCAAAAACCAGCGCGAGGTGATGCTGCGGCCGCTGAGCCCCTGGATTCATGGACGTCAGCCAGCCGCGACGTGGTGATGGCATTGAGGGACCAGCTTCGGGATTCTCCGGCTGCTTTAACTCCGACCGGCGATTCATTTCCGGTCCGGCTGCACAGAAACGCTGTTACCGAAGTGTCAGGCATGATGGTACTGCCTGGAAACGCCGCCGGGGAACTGAAGGAATCTGCTCCTTCGGAAATGAAAGTCTACTACGCTCGCACGACCTTTTCTCAGCAGAAACCAAAGGATCGGGATACGCTGCTGGAACACTATGAGTCCAAAGTAAACGGATTTCGCCGGGCAGATGAGGCGAAAGGAATCATGTGGATTGACGGAGTCAAGAGCATGGCTTCAGGCACACGGCGATCAATGGATGTGCTGATCCAGTCGGCAACTTCCGGCGGTCAGGGATTCGGCGGCGGAGCTGGCTTTGCGGGGGGCGCTCCGGGCGGTAGTGCAGGAATCGGCGAACCTGGCTTTGGCGGTGGTGGTGGGGGCGGCGGTGGCGGAACTTACAGCATTGAGATTATCGTCGTCGAGACATCCGATCCGAAAGGCTCGACCGCTGCAGCCGCCGGCCAGGCTGCAGCGACTCCGTAAGGCAAGCGGTCATAAGGTACGTTGCCGTGCCGTTCGGACATATTTGTCTGACGGTTTTTCGACGGGCAGTCGTGGGATTCAGGGATGCAGCGATACAGCTCGTTGGCTAATGATTTCTATGTCAATATGCATCTCAATACCGAGATGGCGCTGCCGAACGGTCGGGAGACATTGCTGGATTTTTTCGGCCGCGTGCAGAAATCCTATCCCTCAATGCGGAATTTCCACACGCGTGAGAACGGCGATTTTGTTCTCGAAGAGGACAAGGATCACCCCCAGCATCGCTGGCTCTCAATGGAATCCCGCCGCATCTGCAGCGGCGTCGTGAACCCGGAAGACCTCGATACTGCCGAACAACAGCACCGCCTTGTTCTGGACCTGGTCCCGTTCATGCTGAGCGTCAGCCCGCTCGACTGCGAGGCGCTGGATTACATGATGGGATTTGATTTTGCCTACCGGGGAAATCACGACGCCCTCGTGGCACGAGTGCTGGGTGTCTCGCCCGCAGTCGAAGGCCTGATGAGTACGCCGAATTCCGCAGTGCTGAGTTTCGAGCCTTCCATCACGCTCAGTCTGGATGAAACCTGCAGACTGCAGGCGCGGCTTTTGATTGAGACCCGGACGAACGCTTACCATGTTCGCCGCGGAGC
>JANNGQ010001338.1:0-5085 GCA_031403975.1 Planctomycetota bacterium | reverse complement strand
AGAAGTGATTCCCGCTCATGAACTCACCGGGAGCAGTGTACCTCTCTTCGACATAACGAACGACGGACAGTGCCCAACAGGATACGGAGCCACGGCGCACCCATTCGGGGACCTCGGCGTTTTCGGGCCAGATGACATACGACCCAGCCGCGAAAACACCAGCGCTCGGCCAACGATCGCACAGATCAAGCACGCCGCGGCACCAATCGGATCCAGGACTCATGTCGTCGTCCAGCACCGCAATGATCCGGGCAACACCTCCTGCTTCAAGTCCGCGATTTAGAGCGTGGCACTTCCCGACCCTTGGCTCGTGCAGGTAGCGAACCGGCAGATCAGCCGACATCGATTCCGTCACTGCCCTGGCCGTGGGCTCAGTGGCGTTGTCGATCACGAGGACATCGAGCCGAGCGCGGTCGATGTCGTTTCGCGCCAGCAGCTGAAGAGTCTCCTTGAGGGAATCCTGTCGATCCTGCGTGCAGACGAGCACCGTCAGGTCAGCGGGCTCCTCCGTAGTCCGTTCGATTGTCATGATGCACCCTGCGGAGTCACGTCGCCCATCGGCCGAAACGCCTCCAGTAAATAGCCGGTCAAGAGGTCGAAAGTGTCGTAAGAGCCTGCGTTTCGTGACCGTTGCAACGAGGGCGTCTTGCGATGAGTGGCATTCTGGTGGCGTTGGTCATCAGGTACTGCGAGTCGCATCGAGAGGACGCCCTCGTTGCAACGGTCACGGCCAATGTGCCGCGATGCACGAAGCGCTTGCCGGAAAACAATCCGATTCTCCCGAAAAACCCACAGCGTTCTAAGCCCGCAACCCACGAAAGACCGTGAAAGCAAGTTGAACAATGCGTTTAGAACTTTGGATGCCTCAGAAAAACAATGTGACAACTTGATGCCGGAGAGTTCCAGATACCTTTTTCAACAGCGTGGTGACCAAGACAATGTTGCCCCCGCCCGTGACCTATTTCATGATGAATCCGTTCAGTTACCTTCTGCTGGAGTCCGTCCGACCCCCTGGAAGTAAACAGCCTGCTCGGCATTGGTGATTTCTGTGGCACGGTACTTTCCGTACCACAGACAGCGACACTGGTACTTGCGTACAAACTGTCGAAAAACCAGATCCGAGTATCGCGGAGTTCGACACAACCATGCACGCACGTAACCCCACCACATGCAGAGGCCGCCCAGAATCAACGGCCGCTTCTTCATCCGAAAAATGGCGCTGGCCGACATGTAGACGGGTCCCGTTCCCATGAAGTATTGCCCATAGCCCCACCGCAGTCGCCCCGTGAAAATGCTCTGCTGACTGGAACCCATCGGTCGCAGATGTACGAATCGCAATTCCGGTTCGTCCCACGAACAGGCAATCCATCCCAGCATCCGACTTCGATGACAGTCGATGCCATCCCACATCACTTCACGAACAAACCCGCCGATCTGCTGAAAGCACGACACACGGTAGAATTTGGACGCCCCGATGCTGGTCTCATCGCCGCAGCCTTCGCTGATCAGTCGTCCGGACCCAGTATCCACATAATACGGCTTACCGGAGCAGGTCCCGAGACGAGGATTCTCATGCATGCGTTCCATCAGAATCTGAAAATACCTGGGCGGCAGATCCAGATCCAGATCCAGCTTGCAAAGGAAATCGAATTCCTTCAGATCCACGGTTTCCAGGCCTGCATAGAAGGCTTCAATCACACCGGGGCCCACGGCTCTCTTTCCGCGATCTTCCCGCCGCACAATTCGAATGAAATCATGCCTGGCGGCATACTCGGCCAGTAGTTCGGGAGTGTCATCCGTCGACCCATCATCCACAATCACCCACAGCTTCGGGGGAATTGACTGGCCAATCACAGAATCGAGAGTCCTCCGAGCATACTCAGCTTCATTCCGGCATGGCGTAATCAGCACATAACGATCAGTCATTTTGCAGTTCTTCGGTGCAGGTTGCTGGTTGCAAAAAGTAGCCGTCACGCTCCGCCGTGACGATGCCTTCAAAGGCCGGCGTCCATCCGGGCAAACCTCGTGCAGTCGAAGCAGCTCGCAGCATCAATGGAACGGCTTTCGTGCCCAGTGAAGCCATGCGAAAGATCAGCGCTCATCACGGCGGAGCGTGATGGCTACTTTGGCGGAAAAACTCCTCGATCGGCCAGCCATTTCTGAATAATGGGTTCAATGGTCGTTCGTAAGTGAGCGTTCGCATAACCACACCAGTGGACAGGCTGAAACACGTTCAGAGGTGCGTTCAATTCACGACCAAACCCATCCGTGATAATGACCCCAGCCTGTTTCGCCACCAGCAGACCGGCCGCATCGTAAGGATGACAAACCAGCGTAGGAAATTTTTGCTGAGACTCCGGCGGCAGGATCTGATAGAACAACGGACGCAGATCACAACAGAATCGGTCGTGCCCGGTGATCAGTTCAACCCATTGACCGCCCGTGCTGATGTACTGATCCTCCAGGACAGCACTTGTCGAAGTGCGGCCTGCAGGAACCACCGCTTCCGCGATGGCTTCCATCAATTCTGCCGCCAGAACCTTTGTGCCCTGAAAGAAGTTCGTGACCTGAGCGAACCCACCAGCTAAACACATACTGCGACTGGGGCTGGGCAGCCGGATCTGAGCACCACTGCCGCCAATCCCCGTCCGCTGTCCCTGAGTCGGCTGGCCTCGCACCGCGGCGAACGAATCACACAACGCCTGCTTGCTGGTGGGCAGTTCCACCATGACTGATGCAAATGTGTCGCGCAGCCCAGTTCGCTCTCCCTGATCCACCGCGACTGCCGCAAGAAACCAGGCCGATCGCTTGTCGTACATGAGACATCGAGTCCCGTCAATCGGATCCAGGATGACACGATATCGAAGCGAATCATCCGGACTGCCGAACCGTCGTCGACCATCGTGCCCCATCCCTTCTGCGACTATCAGCAGCGGCAGACACGCGCCAGGCCATTCAGCGATCTGTTGCTCAATCAGAGGCTCGACTCGGCGATCGATCGCATAGATCGTATCGCCACCTTCTTCCGCGACTGGCGTCGAAAGTCCGGGATCACCAGATGTCAGCATCTCATGGACATGCCGCTGGATCAGAAAACCCAGCGATTCCAGCCGCCGCGCCCATTGCCAGTTGTCAGTCATTGATGGTTGCAAAGTTGCGAGTTGCGAGTTGCGAAGTTGCGGGTTGCGAAGTTGCGGGTTGCGAAGTTGCGGGTTGCGAAGTTGCGAAGTTGCGGGGTTGCGGAGTTGCGGAGTTGCGGAAATTTCAACGTGCAACTTTCTCCTTCTCCAACGTGCAACTTTGCAACGCGCAACTTCGTCCTTCTCCAACGTGCAACTTTGTCCTTCTCCAACATGCAACCTGCAACTTTGCAACTATTCTCCTTGGTTTTCCGGAAGTTCCATAAAGGCATAGCACAGCATATGATAAACCGTCATCTGCGCGTCCTCGACACGGCCATAATGCGAATCATTCATCACAAGCAGATGGTCCGCATACTCTGCCATGCGACCTCGTTTGGCTCCGATTACGGCGACGGTCGTGATATCATTCTCCCGAGCCCATGCGAAGGCACGAACCAGATTCTCGGAGCTGCCGCTGACACTGGAAGAAATAATGACATCACCCGATCGAGCATAATTCCGCAGCTGTCGGACAAACACATCGGCGAAGGAATAGTCATTGCCGATGGCCGTCAGCCACGGCACATTGTCATTCAGCGACATCACCCGGAACGGCATGTTGAGCATGTCCGACGCCCCTTTCCCCAGGTCCGTGGCAAAATGCGAAGCACTGGCCGCATTGCCTCCGTTTCCAAAGACAAACACCTGCCTGCCTTCGTGATGAGCACTTCGCAAGACATCCACAACTCTCGCAACCGCATCCAGATCAATTGCTGCCAGCACGCTTTGCTGTCGAGCCACATAATCGGTCATCCATTCTGAAACGCTCATTTTACGATATCTCCCCCGCTGGTGCCTGAGTTCACTCTTCGAGCGAATCACTTTTCCAAGTTCCATTTCGTCCATCTCTCGAACCTCCTCGGGGAACAGTTAGCAGCTCCCGCCGGCATCCGAAAGTCCTGGGCTATCGCACGCTTTCCCAGGCACGAATTCCGATTGATTTACGGTCGCGGTGACGTCTGATCGTCGTCTCGCGATCCAGTCGGTGGCGCCCGCAACCCTTGCAGCGTCTGCAATGCCAACGCTCGAGTCCATCTGGCGATCTCGTTTCACCAAATTCCTGAGACAGTTGCCGGTCTTGTAAATGAAGTACATCACGTCACCAAGGAACGATAATGGCCGAGTCGCCTTGTTGCCCATGCTGAGAATCGCCCGAAAACCACTGTAACCTCGACCGGGCCAGATGTTGATGACATCAAATTCAGCTTGGGAGAGCAGTTCGAAGACGCCCAGCGGCGTCATATGAAAGAAACTGTCGTCATGCCACGGCTCAAGAAAGGACACGTTCCCGAGGTAGTAGCCTCCGGGCTTCAGGACGCGTGCTACTTCCTGGGCAACAAGGTGGGGGCACGCCAGATGCTCCGTGACCGCGGCCGAATACACCAGGTCGAAGGCGCAATCAGCAAAGGGCAGGAAATGAGAATCGCACAGCACATCCGGACCTCCATGGAGCTGAAGGTGCTCGCGGACTCGAGTCTTTGAGATGTCAATTCCGACATATCGAAACCTTTCGGATTCCACCAGAGCTCTCATTTGCCCTCCGCCGCAGCCAATTTCCAGCACCGACGATCCTGGAGGCAATCGCCTGAGTACGTCGAGATGGGCCAAGTCGAGGTGATAAGGCCGGTCCGGACTGACAGCGCCACATCTTGGCGGATATGAGAAGGAGCTCTGAAACAATACTCCGGCTGTGGAGCGACTCTGGGGAAAGTCGAACGTGACCCTGCGACAGGCGTGCAGCGGAATGAGGACCGGCGTCCCGTCCACTTCGGGAAAATCAGCCTTACAATTCGCGCAATGAGTGATCACCTGCAGGCTGTGTCCGCAAGCCGGGCACGCCAATAGTCCCAACAATTCACTATGATCAATCATGCCAACCTCAATTCAACCAACGAAACACTTT
>JANNGQ010001337.1:0-2486 GCA_031403975.1 Planctomycetota bacterium | reverse complement strand
ACAATGACCGCGCCGACCATCGGATTGGGTTCCACAGAGCCGAACCCGGCGCGAGCGATGCGGATCGCGTGCTGCATGATTTCCGTGTCAGATTTGAAGCAGGCCATACTTTGCAATTGTATTTCAGCGGAATGGCGCTAGCCACCGGTCTCGCGGCGTCGATTTCCCACAAACAAACCGGCGGCTAGCGCCTTGCCGCTCATGCCCGGTTCGTCCATTGTTTCAGTCTCGCCAGGACTTCCGCAGCAATGCCGTCGGCAATCACTGTTTGAGCCAACTCAACACCGAGCGGCAATCCGTCGACTTTCTCGCATGCCATCAGAGCCGCAGCCGTATTTGCCAGAACCATTGACAGCGCCGCGGATGGTGTGCCCGCCAAAACGGATCTGATAACTGCTGCGCTTTCGGTCGCTGAGTGAACTTGAAGTTCGGCGACATTGCAGACAGGGAGTCCGAACGATTGCGCCGTCCATTCGTGCCGCTGAACTCGCCCGGCAGTGACTTCGAAGGCCGTCGTTGTGCCCCACAATGAGACCTCATCCAGTTCGTTATTGCCACACACAACAAACGCCCGTTTACCGCCGAGTTGTGACAGCGCAGACGCCAGCAATTCGGAGCGGGAGACTGAGCTGGCTCCCAGAATCTGGTACTCGGCGCCCGCCGGATTGGTCAGCGGTCCGAGCAGATTGAAGATCGTGGGGAAGCCCAGCTGCTTCCTCACCGGAGCCGCGTGCTTCATCGCTCCGTGAATCAGCGGCGCAAAACAGAATGCGAGTCCGATCTCGTCCAGACATCGTCCCGCAGCTTCGGGAGTCAGCGCAATGTTGACGCCGAGGGCTTCCAGTACATCGGCCGACCCGCTGGAACTGGACACGCTGCGGTTGCCATGTTTGGCGACCGGGATTCCGCACGCCGCCGCAACGACTGCCGTCGCCGTGCTGATATTAAACGTATGCAGACGATCCCCGCCCGTGCCGCAGGTGTCCAGCAGAGGACGACGGTGAGTGACAATCGGAGTGGCCCTCCGGCGCATGGCGGTTGCTGCGCCGACCAGTTCCGCAGAGACTGGACCCTTGGCCGCCATGGCCGTCAGAAACGCAGCGATGTCGACACCGTCGCACTGGCCGTCCATGATGGCTCCGATGCAGTCACAGGCGTCCTGATCGGACAAATGCTGGCGCAGCAACAGCCGGTCGACAGAACGCTTCAAGGTCTCGTGCATCGTGGACCTGACAATCTGCCCGGGGGCATCCATTCCGCAGGAAATGACCCCACTTCAGCAGCGGTTGGTGGATTCAGTTTCGTCAACGGCCAACAATGACCGCGGAGCGAAGTCTACAATGGGCAACACTGAGTTGACACAGGACGAACCGGTCGGCGAACTGGAAATCGAAGGTTCGGAGACGCCCTGTTCGTACCTGCCCGGGCAGACGGCTCGTATGGTTTACCGCCTGGCTTACAAGATGTCCGAGGCGCGCTACGAACAGCTTCTGTCCCGCGGCTGGCGGCGCTTCGGCCGGACGCTGTTCCGACCGGTCTGTGCGGCCTGTCGGGCGTGCCGGAGTCTACGCGTCATCATTCCGGAGTTTTCACCATCAAAGAGCCAACGGCGGTGTCTGGCCCGGAATTCGGAAGTGACCGTTTCGATTCAGAAGCCGGCTCTGAGCAATGAGCACATCGTGCTCTACAACCGGTTCCACCTGGACATGAGCCACCGCCGCCAGTGGCCGTTTCGCGAGATTACCCGTGAGCATTATTCGGATTCGTTTCTCGATGGTCAGTTTTCGTTTGCCCGTGAGTTCCAGTACCGACACTGCGGAAGACTGATCGGACTGGGGCTGGTCGACGTCACAGCGCGAGTCATGTCGAGCATCTACTTCTTCCACGACCCTGACTGGCGCGATGCGGGGCTCGGGACATTTTCCCTGATCCGCGAGATTGAAGACGGCAGCGCACACGATCGCAAATGGCTGTACATGGGCTACTACATCCGTGAATGCGGATCGATGAACTACAAGAACCGGTTCAGGCCGCATCAGTTCCTGCAAGATTATGTGGCGGACTCAGAAGTGCCGGAATGGGTGACGGCAGCGGCGGAATAGCTGCCGCGCGCTCCTGCGGATCCAAGCGTTGACTGTTGGCCCGGCGATTAACGCTGTGAAGGACCTTCCGCCATCAGCACCGGCGAATACTCCGGCTTCCAGCCTGCCAGGCCCGCCCTTCCGCCAACCGGGGGACCTGAACATCTTCACCCAGGTGGCCCTGGTGGTGCTGGTGGGCCTGGCGTGCAAGAACGCGATCCTGATCGTCGAGTTCGCCAAAGACCTCGAAGAGCGCGGCGAGGCGCGCTGCGCGAGGCCATCATCCACGCCTGCCGCATGCGCTTGCGCCCCATCCTGATGACCTCGATTGCCTTCTGCGCCGGCGTGATGCCGCTGATCCTGGGCAGCGGCGCAGGCAGTGAAATGCGCCGCGCCATGGGCATC
>JANNGQ010001336.1:0-12624 GCA_031403975.1 Planctomycetota bacterium | reverse complement strand
TTCTCGCACAAGTTGTCCAGGATTCTGCTGTTCAAACAACATGTGGGACGCGGTCAGTCGCGGATTCACTTCCAGAAACCATGCCCGGCCTTCGCGGAGGATGAAGTCGATGCCGAAGACTCCGGACAAGCCTGTGTGATCAGCGATGTTTTTCGCAGCGGACAGCACCTGGCGAGTCACGTCCTCGCCGGGATCAACGGGGCCGATGTTGCCGCAGAACAGAAAGTCAGATGCGCCCAGACTCGGCCAGCCGATCAGCTGCAGCGACATGCCCCATAGCTGCAGCCTGCTGTTCACGACTGAGCACACTGCTGACATCGGCACGCCGTCGATGTACTCCTGGAGAAACTCCCGCTGCAGCGTGTCGGGAGAAGTCCGACGCGGCGGCGATGCATCGTCTGCAATGGAAGAAAGACGGCGAGCCTGCACGTCACGCTGTGGAAATACTGATTTCTCGTGCCTGCGGATCCCAAGCCCGCCCGAGCCACCAAACGGCTTCCGCAGCCACTGACAGTCCGCAGCGGCGGTTGATTCGGTCGCCAGACGAGGCACACTCAGTCCGGCTGAAGTCAGCCAGGAATGCAGTCTGACCGGGTCGCGAACCAGATCAACGATATCGGGATCTGCTCCAATCAGCCGTCTGCGGACAGAAACCGCCCGGAGCACATCTGTGTGGTTTTCCAGTCCTCCGGCCCACAGCATCGGAATTGAGTGACGGACAGACTGCGTCACGCGCGGCAAGTCCGCAAACGAATTGATGCGGCCCACAAAGCGGCCTCGGCCGTGCGACAGCAGCTGCGTCAGATCGGCATCTTCAAAAAAATCAACACACAACGGCCGCAGACCGGCAGCGATGGCGGATTCTGCAAGGCTTCGCACACTGGATCCGCACAGAAGTATCGACCGCACCGGCATACACGCCGGACGATCGGACGATTCCGCGGAACTTAGGGACATCGGTGGCAGGTCGGTTGAAGATGCGGCCAAAACTCGCAATCCTGTCGTGGAAGAACTCTGCCGAAACGAAACGCACGGGCTCAAAGATCGCGTGCCTTGCGCTTCGCAGTGTTCCGCGTTCATGCGACCTTGTCCACAACACAGGCACCTTATTGCAGAAGCAGCGGCCTGCTGCTTCCGCAGACAACTGAAAATTGTGGTCCGGAAATCCGGTGGTTCCAGAGTGTCTGATTGAGCCTGGAAATCACATGTGTGAATTTGTCTGCGGTCGCTGGTTTTTGATTCAGCCGTTTTTTGCAAAGGAAAAATGAAATGTCGATGTTTATTGGTGAAGCTCTGACTGGTGGCGACGATATGGAAGTCGCCCACATTGACCTGATGATCGGAGACAAGGCCGGCCCTGTCGGCAATGCGTTTGCCAACGCTCTGGCCAACCAGAAACAGGGCTTCAGCAACCTGCTGGCCGGAACGCCCAACCTGTCCGTCAAACCTGCCACTGTGATGATCACCAAGGTGACGATCAAAGGAGCAGACCAGGCAGTTCAGATGTTTGGTCCTGCTCAGAAGGCCGTCGGCGACGCCGTGACTGACTCCGTCAAATCCGGAGTGATCCCGAAGGATCAATGTGAGAATCTGGTCATCGTCTGTGGAGTGTTCATTCACTGGCAGGCCAAAGACAACGACAAGATCTACAAGCACAATTACGACGCCACCAAACTCGCCATCGAACGTGCCATGAAGAACCAGCCTTCGGTCGATGAAGTCCTGTCGAAACGCGATTCGGCAGCCCACCCTTTCTACAAGGGTTGAGTTTCCGGCTGATTGTTCCGGCGGGCTTCGATCGGCTCAGTCCGGGAAAGTACAGACATGCTCAGGGGCAGACGTTGATGACAGCGTCTGCCTCTGTTGCGTTAAGGGGACATTGCTGAACATTCGTGCCAGATCGGACTTTGTTCGACCGGTACGTGCAATCGCCGTGTGCATGAACGTCCGGATATCGGTCAAATGGGAATGTTGCCGGAGATTCACTGCGAAACCCAGTTGATTCGGAATCACGCAATTGCAGAATGTCAGTTCCATCGGGAGACGTTATTCCAGGCTGAACGGCAGCGAGAAAGTGCAGCGTAATCGGGGCGCATGATGAACAATGATGACTTGTCAGTGCCGAACAACTTCCTGCGCCGGCAGGTCTGGATGCTGTTGCTCGTCGCTGCGCATGTGCCGTTAATGATCACCTATTTGAGTGTGCTCTGGCAGGAGACGCATTATCAGTTCTTCCCGTTTGCGATCGGTGCCTTCATCTGGCTGATGGTGACTCGCCGCAGTCAGGAGCCTCAGCGATGGACATTGTTTAGCAGATTGCTGATTGCAGCAGACCTCTG
Organism: Planctomycetota bacterium; assembly: GCA_031403975.1. Lineage (GTDB taxonomy): Bacteria > Planctomycetota > Planctomycetia > Planctomycetales > Planctomycetaceae > SXXK01. The sequence goes on along the minus strand of JANNGQ010001336.1, from coordinate 10,285 downwards.
TTGTCTGGCTTATGGCTACTTTGATCCGTCCCCATGGGTGGCCGCTGCCGGGCTGGTCGCGCTCGCAACAGCCTGGGCACTGTCGTATGGAGATGCCGGTTACTCGCGCTCACTCGGCTATCTTGGACTGCTTCCGCTGCTGGTTGTGCGTTTGCCGCTGAAATATGACAAAGACATCATCGATTGGCTGCAGAGGATCACGACTTCGATTTCCAGCAGGGCACTGAATCGACTCGAACTGCTGCATGTCCGCGATGGAAACGTGATTGAATTTCCCGGCAAGACGTTTCTGGTCGGAGAAGCCTGCAGCGGTGTTCAGTCCCTGTTCACCATTCTGTTCCTTGCGGCCCTGGTGACTTGCCTGAAGCGTCGGTCCATAATCCATGGGATCGTGCTGCTTGGGACGGGAGTGATCTTTGCCGGAATCATGAATGTGGTTCGCGTCGTGACGATCGCTGCGGCCTGGGATCTGTATTCAATGGACCTGTCCCTCGGCTGGTCGCACGACGTGCTCGGTTATCTGTGTCTCATGGCCGCAGCTCTGATGCTGATAAGCACGGATGCGTTTCTGGGATTTCTGACGGACAGTATTCCCGACATCCAACGTCCCGGGCCAGTCGGACTGTTCCGGAACCCGCTGATCATGCTCTGGAATCGCACGATGACGGTTATGCCCGCTGCCTCGCTGCGAGGGGCGGCGATTGCCGGTCCGTCTCGATCCGAAACTGAAAAGATGTCTGACACGGAGCATCGCACCATGCCGTCAAGTGCTGAACTGCTGCGTCCGGCCAACTGGTTTCACTTCAGCCTCGGTCTGGCTGAAAACTGGATCTTCTCCCGAGCGTATGGACGGATGGCAGCGGGTCTGCCGTTCCTTGCAACTGCCGTCTGCGGCGTACTGCTGATCTGGTGGTTGCGACATGCGTCTGAAGCACCGATCCTGGCGGCGTACGAGTCGGCCTACAACGCAGCGACGCAGAATGGAGACGCAGTTCGCCAGGAAACGTATCTTCGGGCATTGTCCCTGCTGCGTTCCGATGATCCGCAATACCGATTCCGGTATGGACAGTTTCTGGTGACGCACGGACGTACCGGAGAAGGACTGGATCTGATCGAAGACCTCGCGGCGGAACCCAATCTCGGGTCTGCCGATGCTCGGAAGTGGCTTGTCATGCAGGCGCTGTCCGATCAGCCGTTTCGGAAAATGCCGGCGGAAGAAATCGAACGGCAGCTACAGAGAGTTCTTGCGCATCTTCCGCATGATGCGGACGCTCATGAGCTTCTGGCTCAGCAGTATCTCAACCGCAAAGAATGGAGGCTGGCTGAACAACACCTGTCGGAGGCCGCGCGAACGAGGCCGGAACTCAATCTGAAACTGGCGCAGCTGAAATCCGATCTGAAACGCAGTCCGGACGACGTGCTTTCCTGCGCTCGTCAGGCGATTGAGGCTCTGGAGAAACGGCTGGAGCAGGATCGCTCGGACGCCGTCACGCGAATTTCGCTGGCGGAAGCTCTGATTATCGCCGAGCGAGACGCCGAAGCTCGCGAGACTCTGGTATCCGGACTCAATCAGAAGGACGATCCGCGGCTGCGGGCGGCACTTTGCGGCTTTGATCTGATGCTGGTCGAACGGCGACTTCGGGAATCGGGCCTGAATCGTGATGCCTGCCTTCCTCTGGCTCTGAATGCGATGCAGATTGATCCGTCGAATGAGGTCGGAATCCGTGTCCTCACGACACTGCATGCGCTGGGTGCGGTAATCCCCGCGGAGTCCGTGGAGCAATCGCTGACGCACTGGCAGACTGTTGTTGAGCAGCAGCCGGACGACACACAGTCTCGGTTGATGCTGTGCCAATTGCTCGTCATCACCGGCGATTCGGTGAAGTCTGCAGAGTCCATGCGCCCGTTGCTCGATACGAATCCCGAACTCCGGCTGACGTTTGCGAAGCTCCTGATCAAAGGCGATCAGAAAGACGAAGGCCTTGCGCTGCTGGAGACACTGGTCAGTGAATCTCAATCAAAACTGACCGAGACACCCGGTGACATTGCGGCGGCTGTTGTGCAGGCAGGTGCGCTGCTGGCCCTGGAACGACCTGAATCAGCCCGCATGTTTCTGACCGGATTTGCGGCTGATCTGTCCGGCGGTGCGTTCGATTCCGATCCGAGGCTGACTTTTCTGTTCGGGCAGTCCTGTATTGACCGCTACGATCAGCTTACCGGCGACAGCCATGATTCTGCGCGATCGAATGAATCAACTTCCGATCCCGCGCCCTCAGATGCAGACATCAAGACACTGCTGACGCTGCTGTCGGATGCCTTGCGCTGCCCCTCGACAACTCACCTGGCCATCGATCGGCTGGCAAAACTCAGTCTGTCTTCACATCCCGCCGCCGCAGATGCGGAAGCAATGGTCCGGCAACTGCGACTGGAGGGTCCGCAGGGAATTCAAGCGCTCAACTTGCTGGGAATGCATGCAAATCTCATGCAGCGATTCGACATTGCTCAGAGGCATCTGGAACAGGCCAACGCATTGGCACAGGGTCGTAACCCGATGGTTCTGAACAACCTGGCGATTGCCATCATCCGCGGAGGCAGCGACAGTCGCGATCACGATCGCGCTATGGGATTCGTGAATGCGGCACTGACACAGCTCAAGGGTCATCCGGACGCCCTTGCGACGCGTGCGGAGATTTACCTCGCGAAACAGCAGTGGCCTGAGGCACTGGCCGACCTGAAATCGTCGCTCAGCAGCGGCCGGAACACGGTCGAAGTGCATCGACTCCTGGAGAGAGAGCCTACATGGGACTCGCCGATGCTCAGATGGCCGAAGAACACCGCCGACGGGCCGAAGCACTGCAGTCGGCGGAGGCGTCCAGGTAGCGATTATTCAATACCAGGTCAGACTCGATTGCAGTCCACATCCGCGCTGCGACATACTGCCGGACACGGCTTTGCCGTTTTCTGATTTGCGGACTTTTCCTCGGGGAGCCCCCATGCGCTCATTGTCAGCGATTGTTGCGGCACTCGTACTTTTGCCTTGTGGAGGCGCTTCTGCAGAAGACTGGAGATCGATCACGCCGGACGTGATCTATGGCCATAAGGCCGGCATGGCCCTGACGTACGATGTTGTCCGACCGACGAATGATGCCAACGGCGCGGCTGTCCTGTTTATGGTCAGCGGCGGCTGGGTTTCCATATGGCTGCCTCCGGAAGATTTCATCCGGGCAGAAAAGAATTCACTCAATCTTTTCGAAAAGATCGTCGACCGCGGCTATACGCTCGTTCTTGTACGACACGGCAGCAGCCCGTACTTCAAAGTGCCGGATGCCGTGGCCGATGTGAAACTGGCGATTCGCCACATCCGGGCGCATGCGACGGACTATGGAATTGATCCCGATCGCATGGGAGTCAGCGGCGGCAGCGCCGGTGGGCATCTGTCGCTGGTTCTCGGCACAATGGGCGACGACGGCAACTCCGGCGCAGCAGACCCTGTGGAAAAGACTTCGAGCCGGGTTCAGGCTGTGGCCGCCTATTTCCCGCCGACGGATATGCGCGAGTATGTGAACCACGAGACACTCAGCGCGCAGTTCCCGGCGATCGTGTTTCCTGACGATCAGGCAGCCGATGTTTCGCCACTTTTGTCTGTCACAAAAGATGATGCTCCGACGCTGCTGATCCACGGCGACAAGGATGAACTGGTCCCGATCTCACACAGCGAACGCTTCAGGGACGCCATGCTGAAAGTCGATGCAACGTGCGAATTGATCGTCATGAAAGGGGCGGCTCATGGCTTTCCGGGCGATCAGGGAACTCAGGCTGAGACCGCTCTGCTGGACTGGTTCGACAAACATCTTGCGCGGCCCGCTGACTTGAAATAGCCTCGCGTTTATGGTTGGCCCGCCGCTTATCGCCGTGAAGGATTTTGTAGCCGGATTCGTGAGAATTCGAGGATGACCTGGTGATCAATGTCGGAATCAGAAGCCCGTAACAACTACCAACCCGGCGACACGATTCCCGACGAGTGGAAAGAGTGGTGGCTGGAATTCGAAGCTGCCGCGAAGAGACCGCTGGAAGTGCGAATGAAGTACGCCGTCATCCGCACTTACAAACCTGTGCTGGACGATGTCGACTACCGCTGATTCGAATCGATGGTCGAATATCGTCAGTGGTGTGAAGACAACCTCCCGTCCTGGCTGGGTTATGGCCGCGTTTGAATACCGACAGGCACAGGAAATCCGTGATACATTCGCACTATCAAGTAAGACTCTGAACCGTGGCGCAAAAACTCATCATCGATGCCGATCCTGGAATCGGAGATGCCCTCGCCATTCTGGTGGCGATGGCTGATTCGTCGCTGGACGTAATCGGTCTCACGGCGGTTGCAGGAACTGTCACCGGCGTGCAGGCGACTCGTAACCTGCATTATCTTGTCGGACTCGCCGATCCGCTCCGGCATCCGCGGGTCGGGCAGTCGGATTCGGCCAGTTCGCCTGCAGAAGATACACCTGCCGGTGTGCCGCATCCGCTGGCGCTGAATGGCCGCTTCGGGCTGGGCGACGTTGATCCGCTGGTTCCCGATCTGCACAACCGTCGCGAATCGGCAAAACTCATCGTGGACCTGGTTCGTGAACATCCGCACGAAGTCCGGGTGCTCACATTCGGACCGCTCACAAACGTCGCGATCGCCTTCGATCTCGACCCGCAGCTGCCGACGATGCTGAACGGACTGATCTGCTGCGGAGGCGCCATGCACTGCGGCGGTGACGTCACTGCGGCGGCGGAGTTTAATCTCTGGTCAGATCCGGACGCCGCGCGGGCCGTGCTGAAGTCGCCCGTCGGAAAGATTCTGGTGCCGCTCGACGCCAGTCAGACGGTCGGTCTGACATTTGACGACATTGACCGACTGAGCGGACTGGTTCCTTCAACGCCGGTTGGTGAACTCGTTTCCGGCCTGCTGCACTTTGCCGTCAGAACGACTCGCCAGTTTCTTCCCAGGGAAGAAGTCCCTTTGCCAGCAGCAGCCGTCCTCGCAATTGCCGCACGCGCAGCAAAGTACTCGACGGAAGGACTTGTGGTGGATGTCGAAACTGCCGGTGAACTCACGAGCGGCATGGCGGTTGTCGACCGACGACCGTTCCGGCACCGGCAGACCAACGCCGAAGTCGTGACGGAACTGGACGATGCCGCGATCATCGACTACTTCTGTCGCGGAGTCCGCCGCATCGCGGTGTCTTCCGAAGGTCGATGCTGAACATCGGCAATCAAGCCGGTGTCTTTCCGGGGTTGCCGACACATTTCTTCTCCGGCTCGCCAAAACAAGATCTCACTCCCGAGCCCCTGTGGACGTCGAACCGGGTAACTCATAACCTACGCCGCGTTTGGCGCTGGACCGGAAACGACCGGCGGTTGTTGTCGGCATGAATTGCCGATGAGCGTCAGTCGCCTGGCCTGGGATGGTTCACACACGCCGCTCGCCGGACAGCACTCGGCGGAACCTGGATGATCCATAATGCAGCGTCAGATTCTTGTAACGGCCGCGTTGCCCTATGCAAACGGCCACATTCACCTCGGCCATCTGGTGGAATACATCCAGACGGATATCTGGGTGCGATTCCAGAAGCTGCGGGGTCACCGCTGTATTTTTGTCTGTGCGGATGATACTCACGGCACGGCCATCATGATCCGAGCCCGCCGCGAAGGCCGCTCCGAGGAATCAGTCATTGCGGATATGCGCGAGGCCCACATCCGCGACTTCGGCGGTTTTCAGATCGAATTTGATAACTACGGAAGCACGAACAGCGCCGAAAACCAGACGCTGTGCCATGAAATCTGGGCGACCATCCGGAGTGCGGGACTCGTAAAAACGAAAGAGGTCGAGCAGCTCTATGATCCCGTCGCGGGAACATTTCTCGCCGATCGATTCGTCCGCGGGACATGTCCGAAGTGCGGAGCAGAAGATCAGCCCGGAGACAACTGCAGCGGCTGCGGTGCGGCTTACACTCCGGCAGATCTGAAGAATCCTAAGAGCACTCTGTCGGGCGCGACTCCCGAAATCCGATCTGCCGAACATCTGTTTATCGAGCTGGAGCAGATGCACGACTTTCTGAACGAGTGGACTCAGGACGGAACCCATCTGCAGTCCGAAGTTGCCAACTACCTCAGAGGACACTTTCTCGGCGAACCCCTGCGCGACTGGGATGTGTCACGGCCGGCACCGTATTTCGGCTTCGAAATCCCCGACAAGCCAGGCCACTTCTGGTACGTCTGGTTCGATGCTCCGATCGGCTATATGGCATCGACTCTGCAATGGTGCGGCGGTGACAGGAACGAACTGGATGCCTGGTGGAAACAGGGTTCAGCGGCCGAGATTCATCATTTCATCGGCAAGGACATCACCTACTTCCACACGCTGTTCTGGCCGGGAATGCTGAAGACTGCCGGCTGCAATCTTCCGACGAAAGTTCACATCCACGGGTTCCTCACCGTCGCTGGCGCGAAGATGTCGAAGTCGAAGGGCACGTTCGTCATGGGCTCGACGTTTCTCAATCATCTGCCGTCATCAGCGCTGCGCTATTATTACGCGGGCAAGCTCGGAACAGGACTGGATGACATCGATCTGAACCTTGACGAATTTGTGTCACGATTCAACTCTGACCTCGTGGGAAAGGTCGTGAACCTTGCGTCGCGGTCGGCAGGATTTGTCTCCGGCCAGACTCTGAGTGATGTCTATCCCGACGACGGCGGTTTGTTTGCGGCAGGTGCCGAAAAGGGCGAGCCGATCGCAGCGTACTATGAAGCCTGCAACTACAACGCGGCGACGCGCGAGATTATGGCTCTGGCCGACAAGGCGAACAAGTTTGTCGATGACCGCCAGCCATGGGTGATTCGCAAAGATCCGTCAAAATCCGAAGAGCTGCGCGATGTGTGTTCGATCACGCTGAATCTCTTCCGTCAGATCGTGACGTATCTGGCTCCGGTCCTGCCCGGACTGGTGAAACAGACCGAAGAACTTCTCAACAGACCGATCGCAGACTGGTCGGATTCTCAGACACCGTTGACGGGAACGCTCGTCAGTCCGTTTACCCATTTGATGAAACGCATCGAAACGAAACAGGTTGAAGCGATGATTGAAGAGAGCAAAGAGCAGGCGGCCGCTGAACAGACTTCGGCGCCGGAAAATCCGGAAGTCCCGGCGATCAGCTACCATCCGTCCGACACCTGGAAAGATGCGGGCGCTGCACTCGCAGGTGAACCGTTGTCAGTCGAATGCACGATCGATGATTTCGTGAAAGTCGATCTGCGAGTTGCCCGCATCATCGAAGCCAGGCATGTGGAAAGTGCCAACAAACTGCTGCAGCTGACGTTGTCACTGGGCGGCGGAGAAACTCGCAGCGTCTTCGCCGGGATCAAGGCGGCGTACAAGCCGGAGGACCTGGTCGGTCGCCTTGTGATCTGCGTCGCCAACCTGAAACCGCGTCAGATGAAGTTCGGACTCAGTCAGGGCATGGTCTGTGCCAGCGGCAGCGGAGGAATCGAAGTCTTTCTGCTTTCTCCCGACGCGGGTGCAGTCCCCGGCCAGCGAGTTCACTGAGTCAACTTTGGGCGTGTTCCGGCGTGATCCGCCGGGGCGGACTGATGAGTGATGACTGGCATCGTCCGGCGGAGTAGACTTGCGGAACCACGTCAGACACCAGACGAATTGGTCGTTCGCTGAAGGCATTCCGGAAGGGGATTTGTCACATGAATACACTGAACGGGGTCAAAGAAGAGGCTCGGCAGCTCGTTGAGCGTTTGCCGGATAATGCGACATGGGATGATCTGATGGACGAGGTTTACATTCGCCAGGTAGTCGAACGGGGTCTGCGCGATGTTGAGGCCGGGCGAACCGTGACGACCGACCAATTGCGGACTCGATTGGGATTGCCGGCATGATGGTGCTGTGGAGCGAAGCGGCGGTGCAGCAAGTCGAAGCGATCCGCAACTTCATTGCTCTTGACTCGCGACGCAACGCAGATCGCGTGGCAGAACGCCTCCTGAAACGCGGCGAAAGCATGGCCTCCTTGCCGGAATCCGGCAGTGTCGTGCCGGAGCTGGATCGTCTGGATATCCGCGAAGTCTTTGAGTACTCGTACCGCCTCATCTATCAAGTTCGCAGCACCAGCGTTTACATCCTCGCGGTGATCCACGGTTCTCAAAAACTGCCGCCGATTCACACCGGACAAGGATCAGCCTGATGAGTGTTGCAAGACCTGAGAGCACTATCAATTCGCAGGATACAACAGTGGACTGCTACCTGTCAGCGTCCGGTTTTTCCCCGCTGCTCATTTGCGGCGATGCTCTGCGAGTTCTGAAGGCAATGCCGTCTGAGTGCATCGACTGTGCGATGACGTCACCGCCATATTGGGGCCAGCGTGCATACTCCGGCGGAGGAATCGGTCTGGAGTCGGATTGGAGAGTGTATATCGACAATCTGCTCAATGTTTTCGAAGCACTCCAGCGAGCGCTGAAGCCGACAGGCTCTTTCTGGCTGAATCTCGGTGATGCCTATCAGAATAAGAGTCTGGTTGGTCTTCCATGGCGAGTCGCACTTGCCATGACTGATCGACAGGGATGGATTCTGCGGAACTCGATCGTATGGAACAAGGTCAAGGGCGGCATGGACAACTCAACGGACAAGCTGCGCAACGTGCATGAAATGCTGTTTCACTTCGTGAAGCAGCCGAAAGGCTATTTCTACAACGTGGATGCCGCTCGGAATCAGCCTCGTGAATCGAAGGTCGTGAACGGCAGCGTGGTTTCGGCAACCGGAGTCAGCGGGATTCGTTACAAACGGCAGATTGAAATGACCACGTCGCTCACCGCCACAGAAAAAAAAGACGCACTGACTGCACTCAATGCCATGCTGTCCGACGTTTCCAACGGAACGATTTCCGACTTCCGAATGATCATTCGAGGAGTGCAGCGTGCCACGCATTCGGATTCCGAAAGAGTCTCAGGGCGCGCTCGTGAACTGAACGAACGGGGCTTCTGTTTCCTGAAGTATCATCCCAATGGCAGTAAACTGAATGACGTCTGGGAGATTCTTCCTGAAGATACTCAAAAGCGCCGCGGTCATTTTGCTGCGTATCCGGAAGATCTCTGCAAAATCCCCATTCTGACGACGTGTCCGGAAGATGGTGTTGTGCTCGATCCGTTTGCTGGCACAGGCACAACGACTCAAGCCGCATTTCGACTCGGCCGAAAGTCGATCGGAATTGAACTCTCGCAGGAGTATCTCGATCTTGCGATTGAACGGCTTGTCCCCTCTCCCTCGTCGAACGACTCACCACTTCACCACTCTTACCAACGGGGGAGAGGGCCAAGGTGAGGGGAAACGCTGAAACTTCAACGACGTCGCGCTACGGTCCGATGCGCTCTGAACACGGCGCGCGGCAAGCCCCGTCAATCCCGGCGCGCCGGGACCACTTTCTCCCCCGATCTCGGTGGAGAAGAGACGCTCTCCACGGTCTGCTCAATCGCACGGTTCCGGATCAAGAATGCGGGAAAACTATTTGCTGTTGTCAGCGGGCTCCGTCGCTTTGCCGTCGCCTTCCTTCGGATCGTCCTTGGCATCGTCCTTCGGGAACTTCGATTCGTTGATGCGTTTGATTTCATCACCGGGGTTTGCGAGCGTCAGTTTGCCTCGGAGCTTGATTGCGTCCGGGGGTTCGCAGGTGCGGGAGTTGCAGGCCTGGAACTTGATTTCGACATCCAGCTCTGCCTTCTCTGCGGTCTCATCCGCTTCGATTTCCAGAAGTGCGTAAATCATGACCTTGTCGCCGTAGACATGTGACGCCTCGTCCTGGCCTTCGACTTCCAGCAGTTCGTGCTCGGGGTATTTCACCTTTGTCATCGTGACTTTCTGGTCGCTCTTGACGGTGACTTCGGTCGGGATCAGAAAATCGGGGCTGGCGGGATTGGCGTTGATGTGCCATTCTTTTGCAATGGTCAGTTCAATCGCGACCGGACATTTCCCGCCTCGTTCGAGTTTGTCGAAGTACGGATAGATCTTTGCTTTGACCGGTCGCTCGTCGTAGTTGCGTTTGAAGGGAGACGGCGTGGCAGGATCGGGCAGGGCGGGTTTGAAGGATTGTTGAATGGCTTCGCTGGCGGGGTCGTCGAGGGACGACGGAGCCTCATCGCTGGCGATGGATTGTGAAGTCAACAGCGCTGTAGGGACTGCAGCGCGGCGAACCCCCTCATCCGGCCTGACGGCCACCTTCTCCCCCTTGTCAGGGGGAGAAGG
>JANNGQ010001335.1:0-4178 GCA_031403975.1 Planctomycetota bacterium | reverse complement strand
GCGGATTTGCGGAAACCGTGCCCTGGAATTCACGTACTTCGGCCTCTTTGACGGCAACGCATCTGCGACGGTCGTACAGCCCGATCCGAATGTGTTCCTGATTTTCCCGAATAACCTCGTTGGTAATGTCTTTGTCGACATGGAGAGAGTTCGGGTCAAATATTCTTCCTGGCTAAACAGCTTCGAGATGAATTTGCCCTGCTGTTGCGGCTGTTGTGATGAAACCGGCTGTGGTGAGTGCGGCGAATGTGGTGAGAGCTGTGGCAGTGGATTCGGCAACTGCCAATCTTGCGAATGGTTTGGCGGTTTCCGCTACATCAACCTCGGCGAAGAACTCAACATCTACGCCGAGAGAACTGTAGCCGGTGCAGTGGAGAGCGGCTCGTATAACATTCGCACGGCGAATCACCTTTACGGTGCTCAACTCGGGGCAAGGACGCGACGTACGCGAGGCAGGTTCGGCTGGGAGGCTGGTGGCAAGGCCGGCATCTATGGCAACGATGCCCAGCAGGAGCAGCAAGTGACCGATTTCCCCAACTTCCCGCTGCGGACCACTTCGACCACCTCCAGCGCAGTGGCATTTGTGGGTGAGACCAACCTCACGGGGCTCTACCGACTGTCAAACGTCTGGAACCTCAGAGCCGGTTACAACGTCATGTGGATCGAGGGTCTGGCACTTGCTCCGGATCAGCTCGATTTCAACTTTGCGGCGGCACAGAGCGGGAACCAATTGGACAACAGCGGCGGCATGCTGCTGCATGGGTTCAACGTCGGCGTGGAGGCGCGTTATTAAGGAGTCGCACAACAATTACATGCCGGATGCAAAGGCTCAGAAGCCCGGCTTTTTCAAAAAGCCGGGCTTCTCTCGTATGTTATTGTTGTGCGACGCCTAAGGCATACGCAACCTGCCGACGACGACGGATGTCCCCGGGATTTCAGTCGCTGCGGTTCAGACTGTACCTGTTGGCCGCGTCTTTGCTTCCGGAGAGGCGGCGGGCGGCATGGGGGCCGTTGTCGCTCCAGCCATCGAGGACAAAGACCCGAACTCCCAATGCCCTGCTGCAGACTCCGAGCTGTCGCGACAGTCGTCCCCGGCGACGGTCCATGCTTCCTCTCGGGACATTTGATGCGGGGCGACCGTTACACGAGCGCCTTTCTGACTGGCCTGCGTCAGGAGTACCCGGTCCAGCGAGAAAATGTCCGAGAAAACTTCGTCCGTTGTCAGGAACTCGTCGGACTGCGGATCGACCGCAAGTTGTGGGAACAGGCTTCTGGCGGACGGGGCGGAATCTGTCTGGGCAACCGCGAAGTTTGCAGGCGCGCTCCATGCTGCCGCGACACCGTTGCCGTCGATTGCCCGGATCCAGACACGGTAGTTGCCGGCGACAAGGTTCACGGTTGGCTGGAAGGTCGTCAACGTGAGATTCGTGAAGTGAATGACCCGCACCAGTGTATCCAGGTTGGAAACCCACAACTCATAACGAGCAGCTCCGGAGACAGCCGTCCACGAAATCAACGGCGCTGAAGAGTTGGCCGTGCCTGACGGAGTCAGTACCCGGGTTGCACGCTGGACTTCGAACTGAAATGCTGATGTCCACGCGTAACTGCCGCCCTGGACGTCACGCGCACGGACCCAGGCTCGGTAGGAACCGGCCGTCAATCCCGAGAGCGACAGGCTGGTGGCGGTGACACTGGTGTTGTGAACGACTCTCGATGTGTTGGTGGTCTGATTGTCGACCCAGACTTCGTACTGAGTTGCTCCGGGCACGGCGTTCCAGCCGAGCACAGGTGTCCCGTTGAAGGCGGTACTGGTCACGCTCACGCTGGCCGGGATAAGACTGACTGTCATGACAATGCGGGCGCTGAATCTGCTGAGGACACCCTGTGCACTACGGGCACGGACCCAGACCGCGTACTGTCCGATGTCAAAGTTGGTGACATTGAGCCAAGTCGCCGACACGGAAGTATTGCGCAGATACTGACTGGTGTTTGACGTCAGACGGTCGATCCAGACATCGTACGTCGTTGCCCCCTCCACCGCCGACCAGTTGATCTGAAAGGACGAAGTCGACAGCTTCGTGTTGTTGCCGTTGACAACCGGAGGCATCAGGACTTGCCAGTCCTGCGGAGCGCTCCAGGCGCTGGCCAGACCAGCCGCCGTAATGGCTCGTACCCAGACCCGATATCGTCCCAGCGGCAGATCAGTCGCAGGCGCAAACTCAGGAACGACAATACCCGTTTCGCGGATGACCTCGCTCTGTCCGGTCGACACATTGTTCACCCAGATGTCATAGGTCGCTGCATTGCTCGGTGTGGACCAGGAAAACAGGGGGCGTGCTGTGTTCGAATCCTGACTCGTTGCGGGCAGCGATGGGATTGACGTGCCAGTTTTCAGGATGATTGCTGTTGGCGACGGATTCTCGATTGTCGCGATGAAATAGGGGCCCGGATAGCTGCCAGGAATCACCGTGGGGGGCGAAACCTCGAGCGGCGAGACGCTGGTAATTCTGAACGCACGGATCTGACCTGTGGTCCCTCCTGGTCCCTGCACGGCAAGAATTGTATCCGCAATGCCGTCACCTGTGGTGTCCTGTGCCGCTATCTGAACCGGTGCCGTCCGACTCGCATCCGTGAACGCGGCAAAGCCGATGCCATTCGCCGACAAGCTGGACAACGCGGCGGGGGAAGTATTGTTCCAGGCCCAAACATCCACCAGGGAACCGCCGTTCACGCCGGCACCTACCACGATGTCAGGGACCTGATCGGCGTTTATCCTCGACACACTGAGAGACACTCCCCCCTGGTAACCTGTCGCGGTGGTGCTGAACGGAGTGAAGCTCCGAACATCCATGGGCACAGCGTCTGGCGTGGGCGAAATCATGCGGCTGACATCGAACACCTTTACGGTGGTCTTCATACCGGCGCCGCTCCCGACGACGATTTCTGCCTTCTGGTCCAGCTGTGTGTTGTCGAATGGTCCGTTTGCCAGCGGAGAGCTTCCCATGTCGGCCGTGGCAAGCACAGCGCCCCCGATAAACGATGCTGGGAACGCGAGGAAATCTCTGTAGGGATTCAAAGCGTCAAATGTGGGCACTCCGCCGACAACCACATTCCGAAACACTTTCACTTCGGCAGGCCCGTAGCTTGGAACCGTAATGATGTCGTTCAACCCGTCTCCGTCGACGTCACCGACAGCCACCTGGACGCCGCCCTTGAAACCCGAACCGTACGGTTGGAACGACGTCAGCAGGCTGCCATTCTGAGTGTACACCTGCACTTGTGCCACAATGCTCCATCCCGGAGCTGTCACAATCTCGTCGATACCATCGCCGTTGAGATCGCCAGTGGCGACTCGGACGCCGCCCCGGAATGTGTTTCCGTAGGGTGCGAACTCTGAAAACACATCCCCGCTCTCCGAATCAATCACTCTGACGAATTGCGGCGCGAGCGGGCTCTTGCCCATCCCGATGACGATCACAACCCGGTTGTGAAAGTCGGATTCATCGGTGTTGCCCGGGTCGTCCTGCCCTTGCACGCCGATGACTGCATTCAGGTCTCCAGCGCTCACGGTAATCGATCGAGTGGCATCGTCGTCGATCGCAAAGCCAGCTGGAGATATGGTCTCGGTGATGATATAGGTGCCCAGCAGCACGTTGTTGACCTGCAGGACGCCGTTGGACTGGCCGTCAGCATCGTTCAGGCCACCATCCACGACCGTCAACGTCCCAATGCCGTCGACCGGATCAGGGCTGATCACGAACGTCGCTCCAGCGAGCAGTACCGGATTGGCGTTGGTGGCCCGCTTCTCCCACGTGATCGAACCCAGTCGATTGTGGAAGTCAGATTCATCGGTGTTGCCCGGGTCGTCCTGTCCCTGCACGCCAATGACGGCATTCAGATCACCAGCGCTGACGGTAATCGACCGAGTGGCATCGTCGTCGATGGCAAAGCCGGCTGGAGATATGGTCTCAGTGATGATGTAGGTGCCCAGCAGCACGTTGTTGACCTGCAGGACGCCGTTGGACTGGCCGTCAGCATCGTTCAGGCCGCCATCCACGACCGTCAGAGTCCCGATGCCGTCGAGAGGGTCAGGGCTGATCACGAACGTTGCGCCGGCCAGCAGTACCGGATTGGCGTCGGTGGCGCGCTTCTCCCACACGATCGAACCCAGTCGGTTG
>JANNGQ010001334.1:0-2496 GCA_031403975.1 Planctomycetota bacterium | reverse complement strand
TGTCGACGAAAGAAGGCGACCACACTCGTGCCACGTATTACATGCGCACCGGCTATCTGCCGCAGGGGCCGATTCAGTATCCGGCGATGGGTTCGTTTCTCGGCAAGCAGCTGAAGAAAACCGAATGCGATCTTCCGACGTTTATCAGCATCAATCCGTTCCGAGCTTTCAGTCCTGCCGCCTATGGCCCGGGGTTTCTCGGCCCTGCGTGGTCTCCACTCGTGGTGGCTTCGGAAATGACAGAGGACGATGAGATTTCGTTTGAAGTGCGGAATCTGAAACCTTCCGATCGGCTGTCGGCGGCTCAGGTCGATTCGCGACTGAGTCTCCTCAGTACGCTCGAACACTCGTTCCTCACCGAACGCCCGGGTGGACCCGGCAGCAGCCATCTGCAGTCGTACGAACAGGCCGTCCGCATGATGACTTCCGACGCTGTCAGCGCGTTTGTTCTGGAGCAGGAGGACGACATGCTGAGAGATTCTTACGGACGCAATCCGTTCGGGCAGGGCTGTCTGCTGGCTCGGCGCCTGATTGAGCGAGGTGTCTCGTTTGTGGAAGTTTCATTGAATGGTATCGACGGTGTCGGCGGAGCTGGGTGGGATACTCATGCCGACAACTTCACTGGCGTGAAATCGCTCTGCGACATTCTCGACCCTGGCTGGTCGACTTTGATGACGGATCTCAAGCAGCGAGGGCTGCTCGAAAACACGCTCGTCGTCTGGATGGGCGAATTCGGGCGAACTCCGAAGATCAACGAGAACACCGGGCGAGACCATTGGCCGGGCAGCTGGAGCACAGTGCTCGGCGGCGCCGGTATCAAAACCGGACAGGCTTACGGCGCGACCAGCGAAGACGGCATGGAGATCAGGGAGAATGCCATGACCGTGCCGAATCTCATGGCCACGATCTGTAAAGCCCTGGAACTCAGTCCGGAAACAACCAACCTCAGCAACATCGGACGCCCGATCCCGCTGGCCGATCATGGTTCGGCTGCTGTTGATGCATTGCTGAGCTGAGCCACTGCATTTCATGCAGATTACCGGAGACGCTGCACCAGAAGCCCGGCTTCCTGGAGAAGCCGGGCTTCTCATGTTATTCCTTCAGCCGCTCCGGCTTGCAGAGCAGCTGTTTATCATTCGCCACACGTCCGCAGTGCGTACATACATGCGAGGCACCACGGACGAGCTTCTTGTAGGACCTGAAGTCCGACTTCAGCAGCTTCTTCAATTCACACAGCGTCCTGGACATGGCTTTCCTCTGGATGATCTTTACTGTTGGCCCGTCGCTCCGTCGGCGGGGCTTATTTGCACAGCAATGCGTGAACTTTGATGCTGCGAATTCCCATGAATCCCAGCCGACGGAGCGGCTGGGCAACAGTAAATCTCAGAATTCTCCCAGCACTTCACCGCCGTCGCGGGTGCCGAGTCCGCGCCACACGCCGCGGTCGATGTTGTCGGAGAATGAACGGACCGATCCGTCCATCAGCAGCGACTGCACGATGCCCGTATGAAAACTGCGTGACGTGAAGACTCCATACGTTGATGCCGTGGCATTGTTGCCTTCACGGATGTTGACCCAGTCAATGTCGCGTGTCGTGCTGCCATCCAGATGAGGCACGTTGGTGTTCGGTGTAAAAGTGGTGGTAAAGGCCGTCTGATTCGCACGCGAATCGACCCATTCGTTGTGTCCGGAATTCTTCAGCGTGCCGCCCAGGGCGGTGATCGCTGCCGGATCGGATGGCACCGCAGGTGCAGCAACGGCACCCACATCCCGCAGGTAATACTGAAACGCTTTCACTTCCGACATCGAAACGGTGTTGCTGGTTCCGTCTGTGAAATCTCGCATGGCAGTCTTTGCATTTGGGCCAAATGCTCCGGTACCCAACTGACCACTGGCTGGATTCCAGATAAACCACTCGCCATAGTTCGCTGCGTAGTTACAGGGCCAGTAGTTCGTCGCCCCGTCCACGTAGACCTTGTCATTGATCTCGCTGGGGCACATCAAAGTCGGGACCCGGATCGCGGTCACGGTCGGCTGAACCGAATAGCCTCGACTGAAATCGATCAGGCTGGTCAGATTGGCCTGCTCAATGTACGGCAGCAGTCGAGCCTGTACCGACCAACCCGCAGGCTGAACCGTTGATGCCCGGTAGGTACCTCCCGGAGGAAAGGCGTTGAACACATCGTGATAGTTGTGCAGAGCCAGACCGAGCTGTTTCAGGTTGTTCTTGCACTGAGTCCGTCGGGCGGCTTCGCGAGCCGCCTGAACAGCGGGCAATAACAGAGCGATCAGGATTGCGATGATGGCAATCACCACCAGCAACTCGATCAATGTGAAGCCGCGAGATTTTCCAACCACAGTTGTCGCCATGCCACGATTCTCCTGCACTTGAATTTTGCTGCGGAATTCGCCCGATCGTGTGGATCCGGCGTCCTCTGGGCGTGGCTGGCTATGCAGAAAATGCAAACTGGCTGGCTGGCTTTGAGTTGATACTGA